>NZ_DATCRD010000050.1:0-15196 GCF_036569185.1 Chitinophaga sp. | reverse complement strand
AGCCACACACTATGCTCCTGTCGCCTGGGCGGACGCGTATAAAATTATTGCCGGTCATCTTCATAAATTATCCTCCCCCAACGAAGCCATATTTTACACTTCGGGAAGAACCAGTAATGAAGCCGCTTTCCTGTACCAGCTCATGGTCAGGGAATATGGTACCAATAACCTGCCCGACTGTTCCAACATGTGTCATGAATCCAGCGGCGTGGCCCTGAGCGATGCGGTAGGAATAGGTAAAGGATCTGTTACCCTGGAAGATATACACCAGGCGGAAGTGCTGATTATACTGGGACAAAATCCCGGCACCAATCACCCGCGCATGCTCACCGCCTTGCAGAAAGCAAAGGCAAACGGCGCTACCATCATCTCCGTAAATCCTTTGCCCGAAACCGGTTTGCTCAATTTCCTGAACCCGCAAACGGTGAAGGGAGTGCTCAATATAAAAACACATCTTACGGATATTTTCCTGCAGGTAAAGATCAATGGAGATATGGCCCTGCTGAAAGCCTTATCCCTGTTGCTTTTGCAGGAAGAAGAACGTGCGCCCGGCACCGTGTTCGACCAGGCGTTTATCAATACAAACACACAGGGATACGATAATTATATTGCACACCTGAAAACGCAGTCGCTTTCACAGCTGATAGCAGGCAGCGGCGTGGCGCCGGAACTGGTACAGGAGGCGGCACAGGCGCTGTTTCATAAAAAGAAGATCATTGCCTGCTGGGCAATGGGACTCACCCAACATAAAAATGCAGTGGATACTATCCGTGAAGTGGTGAACCTGTTGTTGCTGAAAGGCAGCATTGGTAAACCTGGTGCAGGTACCTGTCCGGTGCGGGGGCATAGCAATGTGCAGGGCGACAGAACCATGGGGATCTATGAAAAACCTTCCGCCGCTTTCCTCGACAGGATTCAGTCGGTATACGGGTTTCAGCCACCGCGTCCGCATGGCTTCGACGTGGTAAATGCCATTAACGCCATGCACCGGGGCGATGCAAAAGTGTTTATGGCCATGGGTGGAAACTTTCTTTCCGCCACACCGGATACGCTTTATACGGCTGAAGCATTGCGGAATTGCGACCTTACCGTGCACGTATCTACGAAATTGAACCGGAGCCATGTAGTACATGGTAAAGAAGCCCTGATACTGCCCTGCCTGGGCCGCAGCGATAAAGATATACAGGAAGGCGAACAACAATTTGTGACCTGCGAAAACTCTATGGGAGTGATCCAGATGTCGAAAGGCAACCTGCAACCGGTATCTACCCACCTGAAAAGTGAGCCCGTTATTATCTGCGAACTGGCCATGGCTTTGCTGGGGGAAAACTCCCCCGTACCCTGGGCAGATTATACAAAGCATTATGATCTTATACGCAACGATATTGAAAAAGTGATCCCTGGTTTTGACAGCTACAATAAAAGGGTCAGGCACCCGGGTGGCTTTTATCTCCCTAATGGCGCACGGGAAGGGCAATTCAATACCTATAGCGGCAAAGCCAATTTCAATATTGCGGAAGTAGTAACGGCTCCACTGGCCATCGATGAATACATGATGATGACCATCCGCAGCCACGACCAGTTCAATACTACCATTTATGGGCTGGACGACCGTTACCGGGGGATATACCATGAACGGCGCGTAATACTGATGCATCCTGCGGACATTGCTGCCGCCGGTTTCCACCCCGGGGATGTGGTAGACCTGTATAATTATCACGGCAATAAAGAACGGGTAGCTTATGGCTTCATAATTGTATCCTACCATATACCGGAAAGATGTACGGCTACCTATTTCCCGGAAACCAATGTGCTGGTGCCGGTAGACAGTGTTGCTGATAAAAGCAATACGCCAACATCCAAGCTGGTGATCATCAAAATAAAATCATCGAACATAAAAAGATAACACATGCAACCCATTCTATGGCAGGCGTTATTATGGCCGGCAACCGAATACTTCACGCTGCAGGACAATGGTACCGGGAAGCTGGCTACCGGTTGTATCAACGGAGTAAGGGATCAGCAGCCATTTTCCGTACATTATAAAATAGAGATCACCGCATCCTGGCAGGTATCGTCCTTTCATATTAAACAGGAAGGGCTTACTTCCAGGGAGTTGAAACTGACATCAGACCTGCATGGGCATTGGTTCGATAAAGACAATAACCATATCGACGCATTCGACAATTGCGTGGACATCGATATTTCACTAACGCCTTTTACCAATACCCTTCCGGTAAAGCGGCTGCAGTTTGAGCAAGGGGAAAGTAAGCTGCTGGATATGCTTTATATCAACCTGCCGGAATTTGAATTGCAGAAAATGCAGCAGCGTTATACCCGCACCGGCACGCAGGAATACCTGTATGATAATGTATCCACCGACTTCACCGCGCAATTACCTTTTGATGAAAACGATATTGTTTTAGACTATCCGGGGATTTTCAGCCGGATTATTTATTGAGGATTAAAGCGGTTTCCCGCACCAGTTCCGCGAAAATATCTGCAGTGCTCCAGGCGCGTGCCTTTCCTGCTGCCTGCCCTGCCCACATATTCACAAATGAAGTATTATCCAGTTCTTTAGCCACTTTACGGATGGGTTGCGTTAGCGCGTCCTGGTAGGGATATTCACTGACAGGTAAGCCGGAGGCTTCTATTTCCGTGATCAGGGTATTACGTACCCCCCTGGCCCAGCGGCCAGATATAGCGCGGGTAAGCAGTGTATCCGTATCCGTTATATCGGCCAGCGCCGCCTTGTGCGCGGGTGTAGCCAGGCTTTCATGCGCTCTCAGGAACAGGCTCCCCATTTGCACACCCGATGCGCCCAGTATTTTGGCGGCTGCTACTCCCCTGCCATCCATAATGCCGCCGGCAGCTATAACGGGCACGCGCACACGATCTGCAATTTGCGGTACCAGGGCAAAGGTGCCTGTCTGAGGTAGCGCGCCGGGAAGGAAAGAGCCCCGGTGGCCACCCGCTTCTATGCCTTGTGCAATTACTACATCTGTTCCTGCAGCAGTAAGCGCTCCGGCTTCTTCAACCGAGGTGGCAGTACCCATGAGCAGCACCTGGTGCTGTTTCAGCAGTTCAA
Organism: Chitinophaga sp.; assembly: GCF_036569185.1. Classification (GTDB taxonomy): domain Bacteria; phylum Bacteroidota; class Bacteroidia; order Chitinophagales; family Chitinophagaceae; genus Chitinophaga. Next base: position 12,108 of record NZ_DATCRD010000050.1, on the reverse strand, counting down.
ACCCTGCTGCATCCGGCATACCAAATGTAAAGCTCACATATTTTATACCGGCTGCCAGTATCACCGGCAGCTGATCCCTCCAGGAATGAAAAGGTACATCTTCATAATTTACCGGCGCCGCTGCCAGCCTGTTGGCTCCATACAGGAACTGCAGGAACTCCTGCATATCATCAAATGTTTTCCGGTCGTAATGTTCCGCAGGCTCATAAACGAAAAGGTTTACCGCAAACGGTTGCCGGGTTAATCCCTTCACTTCGCGGATCAGTGAAAGTACTTTATCAGGGTGTAGTCCGCCTACCGGTAAGGACCCTAGCCCGCCGCTGTTGCTCACTGCCGCCACCATGGAGGGACTGGTAATACCCAGCATAGGCGCCTGGATCAACGGATAGGTAACTCCCAGCATCCGGGTGAGCTCATTCTTCCATTCCATGACACAAAAAATTTAGTACTATAAATTTACGGAAAGCGGGCATTATTTAGCGGAAGTTCAGCACCGTAGGCGCGCGCAATGCAGAGATATCAAAACGGAAATCAACAATGGTGGTAATTTCCAGCATCAGCTTATTCATAGGCTGTGGTGCATTGGGATAATAGTACCCCGACACTTTAATGGTGTTCAGAGAGAGGTTTTCATTACGTACACGGAAGCCGCCTCCCAATCCCAGGTAAACAGGGTTCCGTAGCAGGTCATCGCTGTTGTTGGTGATCATAGAAGCCTGCAGGGAAGTAAAGAAATTAAATTTGAAGCCAAGAAATTTCAGCGGGCTGTAATACACCGTTTCTGATCCGAGGTTCAGGCGCTGAAAGCCATTGAGCTTCGTATTCTTATACCCCCAGATGCCGTATTCCATATTAATGTTGAGCGGCTTATTAAAGAACGGGTTGGGGCTGTTGAGATAGTCGATGTTCAGGAACTGGCGGAACCGCGCTTTGCGTATGTTCAGCAGCCGGCTGTAATATTCAAGCCGGGCGTGTATTACGCCGTCTTCCCACGCGTTATTAAGCCAGAAAGTACTAAGCCCGATGGTAGAGTTAAAGAGCCCCTGGTTTTTGGTGGTCCAGTATTTCTGCGCTTCGATGCCGGTGTAGATCCGGCGCCGGTCTTTCCAGCTTTCCCAGCCGCTGGTGGCGCTGATATTATATCCAAGCGGGATATCCTCTGTACGGCCGAATCCGAAGAAATAATGGGCTTTAAAATAATCGATGCGGTAAGCCTGCAGCTCTAACAGGTACAGGCGGTGATTATTGTACACGGGGTCGTCTTTATATCGCAGCTGGTCCGGCTTTCGCTGGAACGACAGGTTGTAGTGCCTGGCCAGCACCGCGAAGTTGGGCTTTTTACCGATGGTGCCATCGTGTTTATAATGATTGATGAAGTTATAGCCGATCCATCCGTCGATGACAGAATAAGTGTAATCCCGGTAAATGCTGTCGCCCAGCTCCGGTAAGGCTCCCCTGATATTGATAGACCAATTCTTTGACAAGGCAAAACCGCCTACGAGTTTTGCGGCATTGCGGTAAAGGGGCCTGTTGAAGTTGATGAATACGGCGCCTTCAAAAGCGTTGGTATCCAGCTGGGCGTAATTATTCAGGGTGGTGTAGCCCAGGCTCATATCTATAAAAGAGCCCAGGAGGTTATATTTCGTATACCGTACTTCGGTGTTCCAGGTAGGGGAATAATCGGATCGCCACTGCATGCCTACTTTCAGGCCTTGCCCGGCGCCAAAGAGGTCGTTGTTGGAAACGCTGGCCCTGATATCCTTTGCGCTGAACTGGGAAACATCTACGCCGTATTCAAAGAGGTCTTTTGTTACTACTTCCACATCGAGAGAATCGCTGCCGGCATTCTTTACATAAATACGCGCATCCTGGATAAAGGGCCTGTTACGCAGGTAACGTTCGTTGTCGGCCATCTCAAAAGGCTCCAGTCGCTGGTTTTCCCGGAAGAACAGGGATTGCCGGATCACCCACTCCCTGGAATCATAGTGCAAACGGTTGGCCAGGTGGATGAGTTTCATGCTGGTAGTGAAAGTGGTATCATTGATGTTGCGGGGACCAAATACTTTTACCTTCCTGTAGTAGATATTTCTGATCACTTTGCCCGCAAAGGGGGTAAAATATGCCTCACTTTTGATGATGGTGCTGTCGTTATCGTTGGAATGTACCGGTTCATCCTGTTTGGTGATACGTTTTATGAGCGACTGCCGGTATTCTTTATTGCGAATGGAATCCCGGTACTCTCCTATTTTTTTGAAGAGGCCACTGCTTTTGTGGGGAATAGTATCTGCTGCACGCGGAAACTGCTGGCCTTCTGCATGAAGGAAAGCAGGACTATGCAGGCCAATAAGCCAGCATAGGACAGTTAGTGTAGGCCATATTTTGAAATAATTCCTCAATTCTAGCAGCAGGTAACAATTATATCGAAAAAAAATGAAATAGTAACAACTGCAATTATTGTACTTACCGGAATGATAATTGTGTAAAATTGAACGGATTACCTGGAGTAAGTGTTACAGATATTATTTGTTCACCTTAAAGTTTTAGTTATGTTACGCTGGGCACTCATATTTTTTATCGTCGCCATTATCGCAGCAGTATTTGGTTTCGGGGGCATTGCCGCCGGAGCAGCATCTATCGCCAAGATCCTTTTTTATATCTTCCTGGTGTTATTTGCTATTTCCTTATTATCAGGATTGCTGCGGAAATAGGCGGTGGACCGCCTCCGGCGGTTGTAAATTGTCTTGGAGCCGGATTACGCTGATTATACTGATTTCATTGATTTGATTAATTTGGATTTTGAAGGATTTGTTTTGAAGGATTGAGGAAGATATAAAGGGATACCCGCATATACCACCTTCATCTTTTAAAATCAGTTATAAAATCCAAAAAAATTATTCAGGGTAATCATTATAATCAGCGTAATCCTGAGTCAGACAAAATCCGCGAAAACTACTTCATGATGCTGGTTTCCCAGCCATCATATTCGGCGTTCACCTGCTGGGCCAGTTCCCAGAGGCTCATGACCACACTGTCGATAGAAGCCTCGCTGGCTTTATCGGAGCGGGAGATGCATAATTTATAGGGGAATTCAGGGTTATCTGTTTTTTCTTCTCTTGCTAAAGCAAAACCATTTTCCTTGATATGTTCCCAATAAGCAATTTTATCTTCTTCCGTTCTGAAATGGATCCAGTGCTCTATGATACGCTCCTTCTCTGAAGCATCGCCATGCTGGCGGAGCATACGGAGTACTTTCCTGTTTTGTATCCGCTGAAACTCGTATACATCCGGAAAGAGAAAATCAAAATATAATTCCCAGTTATTATCTTCCTTTACCCCGTAATCGTAACGGTAATCAGGAAAATTCACCATTGCATCCGCAATGAATTTATCATGCAGCAGCGTGGTGCCTGAATAAAAGTAAAAATCGCGTACGCCATTGGAAAAAGTGCGGCCTACAAAATGCGCATCCAGTTTGGTTTGCAGTTGCTCCACCAGGCTATCCTCAATTTCACCCATGATGGCAAATTCATCGTTCTGCGGGAATCCGTCTTCACGTGGATTGTTAAGATACACTGTTATATATATGGCATTCGGCTTTTCCTTCAATGGCGCAAATCGTCTCAGATCAAGGTCAAGGCCTATTACTGCTGGACTTTCTTCAATATGGCACGTATAAATATCCCAGTCCGGTCGGTAATCCTTATGCATATAAAAAAATTAAAATAACGCAACAGCGAGCTGTAAAGATACGTTGCTCTGTAATACAATGGAAACGATAAACTTGTATTGACCTCTTTTTTATCCACAAAATTTAACGTATGCTATCCGTTGGCCTCCACCTCGTTATACCGCTTATAAAACGAGGCTTAACACTAATTAACACTTGAGGCGATTTTTCTGCATATTCCTGTAATCGTCTGCCACAAAGAATTCTGCAGGATTCTGTAGTGGAAACAGCGGACTGTAAAGGGTTCCAACCAACCTTTCATCCTAAAAACAAGTAATTCTTCGTTCATAAAAGGTAATTTTACAGGGCTATAAATTGTTGGAAGCTATTATGGGAAAAATTGTATCGTTAATTACAGGCTGGCTGTTATTATTTTGTATTCGTGCTGTGGCGCAACAACCGGAAGGCAGAGCTGCCTCCGCCAGCACAGGCGTCATTTACGGCAAACTGCTGGATGCACAAACCGGTAAACCTATTGAGTACGCATCTGTAGCTTTGCTGCGCCCGGATTCTTCCGTACAAACGGGGATGCTCTCTAAAACCAACGGGGACTTTCGTTTCGAAAATATTCCGCTCAATAAATATACCCTGAAAATTAACTTTATCGGCTACGAAACTATTTATAAACCGGCAGCTTTGTCGGCCCAATCAGGTACTGTAGACGTTGGTAATATTAAGCTCAGGGCCAATGTAAAATCGCTGGCAGCTGTAAACGTGGTGGGAGAAAAACCAGCCTTTACCATGGCCATCGATAAGCGGGTGTTTAATGTAGAGAAGAACCTGGCAAGCATTGGCGGTACAGCTACCGATGTGCTGAAACAGGTGCCTTCCGTAAATGTAGACATCGATGGGAATGTAACGGTGCGTAATGGCGCCCCTACTATTTTTATTGATGGCCGCCCTTCTACCCTCACACTGGACCAGATCCCGGCAGACGCTATCCAGAATATTGAAGTAGTTACCAATCCCTCCGCCAAATACGATGCGGAAGGCATGAGCGGGATCCTGAATATTGTGCTGAAGAAAAATAAGAAAGCAGGTATCAACGGTTCGGTAAACGCCGGCGTTACCACCCTGGGCAGCACCAACGGCGGTATAGATTTTAACCTCCGCCAGGAAAAGTTCAATTTCTTTCTTAACTATAATTTCCGTAACCGGCAATCACCTATGACCAGCCGCCTGTTCCGCAAGAATCTTGGCGCCGATACTACTACGTATACCGAGCAACTGGAAGACGGCGACTTTTACCGGAAGTTCCAGACCGGGCGTATCGGGTTCGATTGGTTCATTGATAACCGGAATACCATCACCGTATCAGAGAATATTACCGGGGGGAACTTTAACCGGTATAGTAACCAAACGGTGAATGAGCTGGATGATCACCAGCAGAAGGTACGTTACGGTAACGGGGTTAATAATACATTGAACGGGTTCCGCAATTATACTACGCAGCTGGGCTACAAGCACACGTTTGCAAAGGAAGGAGAAGAACTGACAGCGGATTTCACCTATAACTATGCTACAGGAGATAACAGTTCTGATTACTCCCTGCAGTATTTCAATCTTTCCGGTGAGCCGATATATGATCCTAAAAAGCCGGAACTGCGCTATGGCAGCGGAGAAGGGACTACTAAATACATGACCGCCCAGATCGATTATGTGAAGCCGCTGACAGAAAAATCCAAGATTGAAATGGGGTTGCGCAGCAATACCCGTAAGTTCGACAACTTCACCAATACCTATGGGCAGAACTATCCCTCCGGCGATTTTACACTGGACACAGCACTGTCTAACAGCTATCACTACCAGGAACAGATCAATGCGGGTTATGTAAGCTATACCGGCGCGAAGGATAATTTCGGCTACCAGGTGGGCCTGCGTGCGGAGCAATCGAATTATGATGGTGAAACAAGACTGGGGCAAAAATCTTCCTATAAGATCAGTTACCCTATCAGCCTGTTCCCCAGCATTTTCCTGTCGCAGAAGTTCAAGGGCGATCATGAGCTGCAGCTGAACTACAGCCGTCGTATCCGCCGGCCCTGGTTTCGTGACCTGCTGCCTAATATCGACTACAGCGGTCAGACTGCCAGCACCGGTAACCCCGAGCTGAAACCGGAGTTTACCAATTCCTTTGAATTATCTTACCTGAAAGACATTGCACATAAGCATAACCTGCTGGTATCTGTATACTATCGCAACACCAATAATGCGATCACTGATTTTTATGTAGATACCACCCTGAACCTGAATGGGCAGGATCAGCATGTATTGCTTTCCTATCCTATCAATGCCAGTACACGGAATTCCTATGGAGCGGAGCTTACGCTGAGAAGCCAGCTGACAAAAATATGGGACCTGACCACCAACGTCAACATTGCCCAAACAAAGATTGACGCTACCAGTGATGGCAACAATCTTTCCAACCAGGGCTTTACCTGGTTTGGTAAACTAAACAGCAACACGAAGCTGCCCTGGAACCTCTCGCTGCAGGTAAGTGCCGAGTATGAATCCAGGCAGATCATGCCGCAGGGCGAAAGAGAGCCTAAATGGTCGGCCGATGCGGCCATTAAGAAGGACCTGCTGAAAAATAAGGCACTGTCTATTTCTCTTGGCATCAACGATATCTTCAATACAGACCGCAACCTTGCTTATACCAGTACCAGTTTTTCCGAGCAGGAAAATTACCGCAAACGCGCTACCCGGGAGTTAAGGCTCAACGCCACCTGGCGCTTTGGTAAAATGGACACGCATCTCTTTAAAAGAAAGAATAACAAGTCTAAAGAAAACGACAACGGAGAAATGGGCGGAGGCGATAATTTTTAATTCGTATTTTGTTGTTGTAAACAACACTTATGGATTCTATTTATCACACTATCACCCTTCGGTTCCTTGCGGAGCCATCGGACGTAAATTTTGGCGGGAAAGTACATGGCGGCTCTGTTATGAAATGGATTGACCAGGCAGGTTACACCTGTGCGGCCAACTGGAGCGGACAATATGCAGTAACGGTATATGTGGGAGGTATCCGTTTTTTCAAACCCATTTCCATCGGCGACCTGGTGGAAATTCATGCTACGATCATTTACACCGGTAATACCAGCATGCATATCTCTATTGATGTATTCGCAGGAAATCCGCGCCAGCAGCAGAAAACAAAAACCACTCACTGCGTAATGGTGTTTGCCGCAGTGGATGATCACGGCAAAACAGTACCGGTTCCCAAATGGACGCCTCAAACCGCCAGCGAAATAAGCATGGAAGGCTACGCCAAGAAGCTCATGGATTTGCGGAAGGATATTGACGAGGAGATGCGGCCGTATATGTAAGCCTGTTATCGCCTTCGGCGATGTATGCGGGTTTTGTCTGACTCAGGATTAAACTGATTACGCTGATTACGCTGATTTGATTTTGTAATGATTTTAAAGAGATTCGGGGAGATTTAAGCGGATATTTTCGCATAAATCTCCCCGAATCATTTTAAATCCAAAGTAATCAAATCAGCGTAATCAGCGTAATCAGTTTAATCCTGAGTCAGACAAAACCCGCTTAGCTCGCGAATTGCATATCGCTCAGGGTGCGGTATAAGCCGCCGTCCAGTTCAATCAGTTCGTTGTGGGTGCCTTCTTCTACGATGCGGCCTTTGTCGAGCACAATGATTTTATCAGCCTGGCGCACGGTGGCCAGGCGGTGTGCGATAACGATGGAGGTGCGTCCTTCCATGAGTTTATCCAGGGCGTCCTGCACCAGTTTTTCGGATTCGGAATCCAGTGCGGAAGTGGCTTCATCCAGGATAAGGATACGCGGATTTTTCAGTACGGCCCGGGCAATGGCAATACGTTGGCGTTGCCCTCCGGAGAGCTGTATGCCCCGTTCTCCTACTACGGTTTGCAGGCCTAACGGGAACCGCTGTATGAATTCCCAGGCATTGGCTTTTTTTGCGGCTTCCTCCATTTCTTCCGGTGTGGCGCCGGGCTTGCCATAGGCGATGTTTTCAGCGATAGTGCCGCCGAACAGGAATACATCCTGTGGTACTACGGCCATCTGTGAGCGAAGCTCTGATAAGGGAAAGGCGGTGCTTTCCTTGCCATCGAACAGGATGCTGCCGCTCACAGGATCGTACAGGCGTAACAGTAAGGAAACGATGGTGCTTTTCCCCGCGCCGCTGGGGCCTACCAGCGCTACTTTCTGATCAGCATACACATCAAAGGAAACATCGTTCATGATGGTAAGATCGGGACGGGATGGATAATGGAATGAAATATGGCGGAAACTGATCTGCCCGTCCAGCTGGTTTTCCGGGGCGATGGTTGTTACCGGGCTGATATCTTCCGCCGGTTCATCCAGTATTTCCAGCAGGTGCTCCGTAGCGCCTATGCTTTTCTGCAGATTCGTATATACTTCTGCGAGGCCGGCAATAGATCCGCCGATGAACAGGGAGTACAATACAAACGAAAGGAGATCTGCCGTAGGCATGCCTATAGATACGCCTCTCCAGATAACTGCTACCAGGGCGCCAAAGATGCCCATAATAATAAAGGAGGAAAAGGCGCCGCGGAATTTCCCGCTCTTCATACCTAATCTTGCTGCTTCATTGGTGCGCTGCCGGTAACGCGCTATTTCAAAAAACTCGTTGGCAAAAGCTTTTACATTCAATACGCCCTGCAGGGTTTCTTCCACCACGGTATTGGAGGCAGCTACCTGCTCCTGTACCTGTTTTGAAAAGCGGCGGATAAATTTCCCGAACACCACGGCCACCACCATCATCAGTGGCAAAATAGCCAGCATAAAGAGGGTCAGGTGCGGAGAAGTAACCAGCAGGATCACCACGCCTCCGATAATGATGATCATCTGCCGGATAAACTCGGCCAGGGTGGTGGTAAATGTTTCCTGCAGCAGGGATATATCTGATGAAATACGGCTGCTGAGCTCTCCCACTCTCCTCTCCAGGAAAAACTTCATAGGCAGCCGGATCAGGTGGCTGTAAATAGTTTGGCGCAGTGTGGCCAGTGTTTTTTCTGTTACATTAACAAATAGCACAATGCGAAAGAAAGAAAAAATCGCCTGTGCCACCAACACGGCTACAAGTAGCACGCCGGCTTTGTTCATGCCATTGAAAAGAAGGTCATTGCTTTTCGGGTCTACCAGGTTGCCGAGTAATTTAGGAAAGGCAAGTCCGGCTAAACTTGAAACCAGGAGAAAAATAAGACCCAGGGAAAATTGGGGCCAGTAGGGCTTTACATAACGGAACAGGCGGAATGTTTTTTTTAATGCGGCCACCTTTATTGGTTGTTTGGGCGCCGGGGTTGTGGTGTCGTTTTGCATTCGGATATTATCTTTATTAATAGAGGTAGACGAAAGGTATCCAAATATATTGCAAAAGCGGGATAAAATTTATAATGCCTCCGGAGTTGCTTTTCACTGTATGAAAAACAAATTCGGAGGCATTATGTTACAGCTAAGGTCTGTTTTTAGAGGAGTCCTGGGTGCCAGTCCCAAAGCGGGATGAATCTTCACCCGGGTTAATAGCGCCCGGAGGCATCTGTGCAGCAGGTACAGTATCCTGCTGGATCATACCAGCTGTATCCGTTGTATTTACTGTTGAGTCGGTTCCGGACCTGTTGCCGTTTCCGCATGCTGCAAGCATCAATACCGATGCTCCTGCCAGCATGAGCATGTGTGTTACTTTCATATACCGGATGTTTAAGGGTGAGGTAATACGTTTCTCAGTTGATAGGGTGCCTTCCTTAAACAGGCGTACTGCTTATATTTTTGTTGAATCCGGTTTGGTTTTGGTGGTGTCTACCGGTATAACACTGGTACTATCTACTGCAGGCATAGACACAGCGGCGGAATCGGCCTCGCGGCTGGCTTCTTTGGAACTGTTACAGGCAAAAAGAAAGATGCTCAGAATGCCGGTCAGACAGAGTACAACGCATGATTTATAGATGAATGGTGCCATGGGTAATTATTTTATAGTGATAGATTACATTCGTAACAGGCATTAAAGCAAACAGTTCAATATCCCTTACTTTTTTATTAAAGGAAGAATTGTGCCAACGCTTACATTTGTAGCTATATATTTTCAGATAATGAAACATGTATTACAGATCATAGAAGAAGACCAGGTACTGAAAGTACTGATAGCGTTGCTGATGGGAGTATTGCTGGGCCTTGAAAGGGAATATAAGCGAAAGGCGGCCGGTATGCGTACCATGACCCTGATATGTATGAGCAGCACTGTGTTCACTATTCTTTCCGCGGAGCTGGGATATCCCAATTCTGCAGATCGTGTTGCCTCCAACATCCTTACAGGTGTGGGTTTCATTGGCGCCGGCGTTATTTTTAAGGGCGATTATTCCATTGATGGAATTACCACGGCCGCCTCTATCTGGATTGCAGCGGCCATAGGCATGGCTATAGGCATGAGCCAGTACTGGCTGGCGGCTACTGCCCTTGCAAGCACGCTCGTGGTGTTGATTTTACTGGAGTTTGTGGAAAGACGGATCTCCCAGGTAAATGATAAACGGCTCTACACAATTTATTTTTATGAAGAAAAATTTCCACATATAGATGTTGAAAATATCCTACAGGAGTTTCAGCTGAAGTATAAGAAGATGATGATAGTGAGAAAGGAGAATATCATAGAGGTAAACTATACCGTACGCGGCGCCCGCAACAGGATGGAGCAGCTGGACAATTTTTTGCTCACCAATAGCAGTATCTTCCAGTATGAGGTGCAGGCTAACCCATCGTAGAATAATTTCAAACAAATCAACATGCCATCATATGCAGATCTGCCTTTACACTACGGCCAGGTTCCGCCCTGGCTGGCAAAGCGAATGAGCCTGTTGGGCGGCGCTATTGTAGAGGCTATTGTGACCGATTACGGTAAAGGAGAAGTGATTAAAAGACTCAGTGACCCCTGCTGGTTCCAGGCCCTGGGTTGTGTGCTGGGCATGGACTGGCACTCCTCGGGCATTACTACCAGCGTAATGGGCGCTCTTAAAAAAGCCATTAATCCCCGTTCCGCTGAGCTGGGTATTTATATATGCGGAGGCAAAGGACGTTATAGCAAACAAACACCGGCGGAACTAACTGCCATTGCGCATAAAACCGGTTTACCCGGCGATCAGCTGGTATACAGCAGCAAACTCACCGCTAAAGTAGATAACACCGCGGTGCAGGATGGTTTCCAGCTTTACCTGCACTCTTTTATTTTATCTGATGAAGGGGAATGGGCGGTGGTGCAACAGGGCATGAATGATGCCAGTAGTATGGCCAGGCGCTATCACTGGCATTCGTCTGCATTTCAATCATACACTGAGGCGCCTCATACTTTTATTTACGGCCGTAACCAGGGCCGCATCCTGAACCTCACTGATCTGCAGGCCGGCGGTACCAAAACAGCGATCCTTCAGCTTACAAAAGAAAAACCTGCGCACCTGCTGCCGGAAATACGTAACCTGGTAATGCCCTCCCACCATGATGTGAGAGCGGAGAACGTGAACCTGAAAAGGCTGGGCAGTGTGCTGGCGCTGGCGCACGATACCAATCCTGCCGATTTTGAAACCCTGCTGATGCTGGAAGGCGTAGGCCCCAGAACGCTGCAGTCGCTTACCCTCGTGAGCGAGGTGATTCACGGCACTCCCTCCCGCTTTGAAGATCCTGCCCGGTTTTCGTTTGCCCATGGAGGTAAGGACGGTCATCCCTTCCCGGTGCCCACAAGGATCTATGATGAAACCATTCATACACTGAAAGAGGCGCTGCATAAAGCAAAGATCGGTGAGTCGGATAAGAAGGATGCCATCAGGAAGTTATCGGCGCTCTCACAGCAGATTGAAAAAGATTTTGAGCCCAACACCAACTTTGATAAAGTAATAGAGCAGGAACGCCGCGATTCATGGCAGTATGGCGGCAGAACCGTTTTCGGGAAAGCCGTAAAGCCGGCGGACCCAAAAAGCGGCGACCAGCTATCCCTTTTTTAAGCAGCATATAAATAACGGCATCCATGATTAACTATAATGAGCTCACTGTTCCACAGGCAACCATCATTCAAAAGGAATTAAAAGACACCGTAAAGATAACACCATACAACGGCCCGCTCAACTATATAGCCGGCGCCGATATTTCTTTCAATAAATTCAGTACCACCGTATATGCCGGTATCGTAGTAATGGAATTCCCTTCCATGAAGCCGGTGGGTTACAGCCTTGTAAAAAAAGAAGTATTGTTCCCTTATGTTCCCGGTTTCCTCGCCTTCCGGGAAGTGCCTGCATTGCTGGATGCCTGGGCACAGTTACCGCTGAAACCGGACATCCTGGTAGTAGATGGACATGGCATTGCACACCCGCGCCGTATGGGCATTGCCAGTCATTTTGGAG
>NZ_DATCRD010000049.1:0-4989 GCF_036569185.1 Chitinophaga sp. | reverse complement strand
TCATTCAGCCTGGTCCAGGTAGCACCCTGGTCTGTTGATCTGAAAAGACCTGTTACGCCGGAAACTGTTCCCCATATAAAAACAGTAGGATAGCTGGCTCCTGTTACCGCCTTTCCTATCCCGATCGTTTTACAATAAGTTACATTTGAAACATTCGTATAAGCTGCACCGTAGTTGGTTGAATATTTTAATCCATTACGGCCAAGCGGCACCCATACATGCCCTTCACGGCCTGGTACGGTCCTGATCAGGGCCGCTTCCCACGGATAATTTGCAGTGGAGGCGCCCGGCGTGCCTGCTAATGAAAAACTCACTCCTTTATTGGAGCTTCTCAGCAGCTGCCCGTTGTTTGGAATGTAGATATAAAAATAGTTTGCGTTCACCTGGTCGGCAACCGGAACAGCGTCTCCGAAGGATACACCGGAACAGGCAGACCAGCTGCCGCCGTTGTTGGTAGTATACCAGGTAGTGGTGGAACCGCCGGGACAATGCAGGATAGTACCTCCGTCAGCGCTGACAGCTACCTTCCCTCCTGTACCCTTATTGGTGGAAACACCTGTCCAGGTAGCACCTTTATCGTTCGAATAGTAAACAACATTTCCCCCGTTGGAAGCTCTTACTACTTTGTTTGTATTACCTGCAGCATAAGCAATGCTCTGATTGTTCCCATCTGTAGGAGAAAGTTTTTTTGACGGATAAGCCGTCAGCGGCTCATGCACAAAACCTGTTACATCTCCAAAGGAAGAAATAAACGACCCTCCCGGAATGCTTACCCCGTCAAGCAATGCTGTTTCTTCAAGCCCGATCACATCGTATTTCCATGAAGGATTTGCGGCGGTAATATCGGAACAGGTATATACGCCGCCGCCGCCAATTACCCGTACTTTTGAAAGATTGGACTGGTCAAACTCAATACAGTCCATCCAGTTAACCGCGCCTCCCACGGTCCATCCCATGCCGTTACTATCATAGGTGGCGTTTGTGCCGTTCTTAAGCGTCCAGCTGGAACCGCCATCGGTAGAGAGGAAAACAAAATCGCCCCAGCCGGTACCGAACTGGTTGTTCCAATACATGCCACAGGAAGAAACTATTACCCGGTTAACATTCGTCGGGTCAATACTTACACCTCCGTATGAATAATCCTTTGAAGAAACGGGGGTAACGTTTGTCCACGCACCGGTAGCTGTGTTAAGCTTATACAGCTTTCCATCTCCGTTGCTGGATTGCGGACCTGCATCGTCCGAATAGGTAACATACATGGTAGTTCCCTGCAGCGCTGCGCGGTGCGGCATAAAGCTGGTGGTTGCGGAAATGGCGGTAAAGGTGGCGCCTCCATCCGTGCTCTTATAAATATTCGCGCTGCCGGTGCGGGAAACGCCTATGTACATGGTTTGCGTTGCCCCGCCTACTACGGCGCTGGAAGGATCATAAACCACAAAACAGATCCCGTTCTCATTGGGCGTAGTGGTTACACCATTCCAGGCAAGGTTCCAGGTAACGCCGGCATCTGTACTTTTCCACAGGCCGTTGGCCCGGGTGCCGCAGAATAATATGTTACTGTTTTTGGGATCAACTGCAAGCCGTTCTCCGTTCCCGCGTCCGTTCCCGTTTCCATGCGCTTTAAATTTAGCCGTAACATCGGTATAGGTGAAAGTATTTCCTTTGTCCGTGGATTTCAGGATAGCCGTTCTTCCGTTGTTGATATAAGAGGTGCCGCAGAGCATATAAACGTTATTGGCGTTCTGCGGGTCCAGCGCCAATGCTTCCACGCCAATAAATCCATTTTCCGATTCGTTAAGCCAGTCCAGCAGCTGGATCCATTTATTGTTCGCCGCATCCCAGCGGTAAGCGCCGCCTACATCCGTTCGGCAATACCGGTCGCCGGATGTTTTGTGGGTAACAATACCCGTAACAAATCCGCCGCCGCCAATCGGCGCATTCTTCCAGACATAGCCGGTGCCCTGCGCCTTTACTTTATAGCCCTGAAACACAATACTTAGGAGCAGCAGACTGAGAAAGGCAAACGTTTTTTGCCTGAACTGCGGGAATACCCGCGCAGAAGTAAAAGATCTGAAGACAAAAGGCAGCATGCCCTTTTGTTTAAATGGTGCCGGTAACTTTGTTTTCATAAAGGTTTATGGTTTAGGTGAAATTGTGTGGAGAAAATTGGCAAAACGATACGCGCCACCCTTTGTGCATGTGACGAGAGCTCTGACAACATGACATCACACCGGGATGGCCCCTGGAAGTTGAGTGGCAGCAAACGTATTTTCATAACGGGAATCGTTCTCTTAACTGATGTTGTAAAACTACTCAGCTATTCCCTGAGAGGGGTTCTCAAATGTTGCAGATCATGGCAGGAAATGTTTCAAATGCTGGTTTCTATAGGGGATTTGCGGGGTTAAGCTTCATTGGAAGGCCCTTTTTAAAATACGGGCATATGGTGACGGCGGCCATGGAGTTTTGTTTCCGTCTGATCTTAACTGCTACTCTGTCAGGCTCAATTTGCCTGCCGGGTATAAACATACCGGTACCGGATACACGGGCAAAGGCCGGAGCGCGGGGGCTTCCCTATGGCTTACCCCCGGCCTGCGGCAATGCTTTTAATTGTAATGCCCCATTGCCTGGAACACCTTCCCATCTTCATTGAACACAAAAAATTCCGCCGCTTTCTTACCCTTCACACTGGTGTAATAAATGATCACGGTATTCATGCATGATAAAACTTCGTGCAGGTCGAAATGAAGGTCAGGGTAGTTCACCATTGCCTTTTCCCAGTAATTCCGCACGTTTGCCTTTCCTTTCAGACGGCCATCCGGGCTGATGCCCATCTGCTGTATAAAGGGACTGCTCATTTCAAAGTCTTCCGTATAATGCGCCAGTACCGCATCCAGGTCGTGCGCGTTCCATGCGGCCACCCATTCGTCCGCAAATTGCAAGGCTTGTTCACGTGAGATCATATGCTTTTTTTTGTAAAGGTAGGATGCTGAAATATGAGGGAATAGGACAAAAAGGTCAAATTGCTGCCTGCCCCGGTGTATGGCCAAAGGCCTGCCTGTACCTGCGGATAAAGTAGGATACGTCTTCAAACCCGCTGCTATAGCAGGCTTCCTTCACGGATACACGCTTGTGCTGCAGCAGGTATTTTGCCTGCTGTAAGCGTTTTTCGATCATCCATTGGCCGGGACTACAGCCCACCTCCCTTTTGAACCAGCGTTTAAAAGTGCTCAGGCTCATGTTGTGCATACCGGCGTAATATTGCAGCTGCATACGGTCTGCAATGTGGCAGGCCATAGGACTGAGCAAGGTATCTGCATCGCCCAGCAGCAGGTTCAGGCTTACGAAAGGTTCCCGCTTCACGCGGATATCAGAATATAAAATGGAATTTTTCGGAACCAGAAGCGTATCACCGGCTTTCATGTCATAGCATTCGCCGTTCAGGAAAACCACTTTCCGGCCTTCGCGTACATAGGTAAGCGTGGTGTAAGGTATGAAGAACGCATCTTCGGAAGAGCGGCGGTACTGGCAGAAGGCCATTTTCATGGCGCCATCCGCATACAGCAGCTCTACCTTTGCCTTGCGCTGGTTGAAATTTTCATACAGCCGGATCATAGGCCCCAAATTACAAAGTCTTCCTGTTTTTGTAACAAAAAGCTATGCTCCCCCAATATTTATTTAAAAAGCAGCTGCGCAAAATTGAACAGGTTATTCCGCCATACGGGCCAGGTATGGCCGCCGGGGTATTCGCTGTAAGTGTGCTTAATATCCAGCTCATCCAGCCTGTTAAGCATCAGCTGGCAGTTCCGGTAGGCAATATCTTCTTTCCCGCCCATGGAGATCCACAGCGCTTTCAGGTTGCTGTTGATCCTGTCCTTGTTGGTTTTCATAAAATCGTACTGGGCCTCTGCAATATCAGCCTGCCGGGCCTGGATCCAGCCGGAGCTGAATACGCCCAGGTAGGAAAACAGATCCGTGTTCTTAATACCGGTATAAAGCGTATGAATGCCGCCCATGGATAAACCGGCTAATGCCCGGTGGCCTGCGCCGGTTTCAGCACGATAACTTTTTTCCACCAGGGGAATAATAATATCCTTCAGCTCCGATTCAAATGCCTTCAGCACAGATTCATCAAAACCAGCGCCACCCATATTTGCATCGGGCATAACGACCAGCATGGGCTGCGCTTTTTTTGAAGCGATCAGGTTATCCAGGATCAGGTCCGTTTTGCCTTGTGTGGCCCAGCCGCTTTCGTCTTCCCCGCCCCCGTGCAAAATATAAAGCACGGGATACTTTTCGTTGATAGCTGCATCATAACCGGGCGGGGTATAGATATAAAGCTGCCGCCATGAACCGGTAACCTTTGAGAAATATTTCCGGATCCGGATATCGCCATGCGGCACATCCCTTAATGCATAATAGCCGCCGCCGGCAAAGGGTATTTCAATACCGCTGGCCATTCTGCCCATACCATAAAAAGTTTCACTGGCGGGGTCCGCAACGGCTACACCGTCTATCAGCAGGGAATAATAATGAAATCCTTCACCAATAGAATCTGTTGTTGCGATCCAATAACCACCGGTGTCCTTTACCATATCGTACTTGCGGCCCAGGTCAACCTGCACCTTCTGCGCTTCCGGCGCCTTAACGCGGAAAATAACGCGATGGTCGGCGAGGATCTGCGGGTACTTTGCATTACGCACATTGGTTGCGGCAGGCGCGCCCACCACGGGATATTTTGAGAAGGTGGCACTATCCACCGGTTTAAAGATCAGCTGGGAGAACATGTACAGTCCGTTCTTCCACACTTTGAAATCGTGCACGCCCGGCTCAATGTAATAGATATGCGGTACATTGTTCTTTTGCAGGTAATCATGGGTGCGTTTGCTGAAAGAAACCAATCCATCACTGGCGCCGCAGGAGATCCACAGCAGCTTTATCTTTTGCCTTGCTTCCGCGGGATCGGGCACCAGCTGTTCCGGTGTTTTAGTG
>NZ_DATCRD010000048.1:0-20955 GCF_036569185.1 Chitinophaga sp. | reverse complement strand
GGTGTAACCGCTGCGCATACCCAGTACGTTGTTCATTTCCCGGTCGAACGGCAGCGAGAAATTGAACACCCCTCTTTTGATATTTACCTGGTTGGCTACCTGGAAGTATTGCTTGTTGTTATAATCATCTGTAGTTTGTGTGGGCAATGCGTTAAAGGTCATTCGCTCCAGTGCATCCATATACAATGGATCGCCGGTAATACCTATAATTTCCTCCAGTGAAAACATGGCTTCCACCACCGCGCATAATTCCGTTCCCTGCGTAGGGGCGTTACCGTGAAGGTCTTCATCTGCAGAGAAAATGCCCATAGGCAACCCGTGCAGGTTCATCAGGTCGGTGAAACCGGTATGCAGATCCTTTAAGTATTCTTTGTTGCCGGTACGTTGGTAATTCATTACCGGGTCTTTCAGGCCCATGCCTACGTTCACACCATGACGGCGCATCCAGTGCTGATCGTTCTGTTGTGCAGCGGCGTCTATTACCCAGCTGCGGTTGCCCAGCCAACTGCTCCAGGTAAAAGCCTGCGATTGCAGCAGGGTAGCCAGCTCCAGCAGTTTTTTATCTTTACTGATACTATACAGCCATTGTGCCACCATCACGTTTTCGGCGCCCCTGGAGGTAGCCCATTCTGTCCATTTACCAAGCGGGCAGGTTTTTAACACCTCCAGCTGATAATGAAAATACCGCGTCATAAAAGGTAAAACACGGGTATCATTTGTGGCCGTATAATATTGTTGCAGTACTTTCAGCATTACCATCTTTGGCCACCAGTCGTCGCCATCCGCGGCATTGCTAACGCCAATGGCTATATTTTTTTCCCGTTCCGTTTTGGTAACAGGACCAAAATAACCGGAGGGGCGCTGGTGATCCAGGGTCCAGTTGATATAACGCAGTACTTTATTTTTTAAGGCAGCGTCGTTGAGCAGGTAGGCCAGCGGCACAGCGCCATCCAGCCAGTAGGGCGTTTCTTCCCATCCGTCGCCTTTCCCGCCGAGCCAGCCGTTATCGTTCTTCACTTTGCCGTATACTTCATCGAGGTGGCCGCTGGTGCCGTTGCGCATGATCTGCAGTTGATGCAACAGCCATCCCTGCGGCTTTACAGCGCCCAGTGGCAATGTTCTATACACCGGCGCTACAAAAGTATCGGCCCTGGCGCCCGGCAGATGCGCGGCATCTGCCGGGATAAGACCAGCAAAAAAAGCAGAAAGCATCAATAAGCCAAACAACTTTCGCTTTTTCATCATTATGGTTTTATAGTTACCAGAGCCGGGTTATATAATTTCTGATGAATCACTTTCAGTTTTTCTACGGGCATCTTCTGTACTTTCCGGTCGTAGGTCATCAGGCCGTTTGTTTCCACTTCCACATCGGTGGTTTGTGTGTAAACAGCAGCAGACAATCCCTGCTTAATAAGCGTTTCCAGGCGGTCGGTAAAACCGCTGTACCGTTTAAACAGGTCTTCTTCATTTTTGAAGCTCTGGTAGCCCCAGTTATCTTTCTGTTGCCATACATGCCCGTTCACCGGTAAACCAAGCCCTCCGAACTCACCCAGCACAATAGCGCGCTTATCGCCATATACAGCCGGATCCGGCATTGCAGGCTCGGGATAATTATGCAGGTCGATGATATGTCCTACGGGGTAGAAATTACCACCGCTGGCGGTATTCACGAGGCGCGACGGATCTTTCTTCATGGTCCATTCTGCAATTTCCACAGTTTTGAATTGCCCCCATGCTTCGTTGAATGGCGTCCATACTACAATAGAAGGATAGTTGTATAGTTCGTCGATGATGGTATTCCATTCCTTACGGTAGTAGCCTTCTGACTCAGCAGAGCGTTTCTGGTCGGAACCGCGGCCAATAATGCCGGGGCGTGGCTCCCAACCATTACCCAGATCGCCGCTTGGCATATCCTGCCATACCAGCATGCCCAGCTGATCGCAGTAATAATACCAGCGTGCAGGTTCTACTTTAATATGCTTCCTGATCATATTAAAGCCCATGGCTTTAGTTTGTACAATATCAAATTTCAGGGCTTCATCTGTAGGCGCGGTATACAAGCCGTCGGGCCACCAGCCCTGGTCCAGCGGGCCATACTGGAACACGAATTTGTTATTCAGCAGCATGCGCTGTACTCCATTGGCGTCTTTACCAATAGAAGATTTACGCATGGCAAAATAGCTTTTCACTTCGTCTATCACCTTACCTTTACGTGTAACCGTGAGGGTGAGGTTATAGAGGAAAGGATTTTCGGGCGACCATAATTTGGGCGATGTTATTTTCAATACAGCATTCTCTCCGCTGATCACGCTTTCGGCTACTTTGGTACCTCCATCGTAAGCAGTTACTTTCACTTCATCGCCTGCTTTTGCATTTTCCACGTTAGCCGCTACGGTGAGCGTTTGCTGGTCTATATCAGGCGTTTGTTTGGTAGATGCGATATAGGTATCTGCCACGGCTTCTACCCATACTGTTTGCCAGATGCCGGTTACCGGTGTATACCAGATCCCTTCCGGACGTTTTACCTGCTTACCTCTTGGCTGATCGCCATCATCGGTGGGGTCCCATACTTTTACCACGATCTCCTGTTTTCCTTTTTTCACCAGGGAAGTGATATCAAAAGTAAAAGGATCGAAGCCGCCTTCATGGCTGCCTGCTTCCTTACCATTTACGTATACGGTAGTGCGCCAGTCAGAAGCGCCAAAATGCAGTAATATTCTTTTTCCCTGCATGCCGGAAGGCAGCACCAGTGTAGTATTGTACCATAGCGTGCTGTCTTTTCCAACAGTACGGCCTACACCCGACAGTGCTGATTCAACTGCAAAGGGCACCAGTATTTTTCCATCCCAGGTGGCAGGTTGATTCTCCTCTTTTGCTTTGATGGCATAATTCCACAAACCATTCAGGTTTTTCCAGTTGCCCCGAACCAGCTGCGGGCGCGGGTATTCCGGTAAAGTAGCTGCCGGTGATACCTTTTCGCTCCAGGTAGAAGCGATCTTTCCTCCTACCATTTTCCAATCCTGTTGTTGCGCTATTGCTGTACTGCTCCCCAATCCAAATGCCAGTGCAAAAAATAGGTACTTCTTTTTCATATATTTTCTTAAAGTGATTTTATTCTCCTGAAGGATCTTTGATCCATGTATTTATTTTCACCGGATCGCCGAAAAACGGGGTGCCATCGGCGTTCCAGCTGATCTTCTGAATGCGTGGGTTGCGCTGGTTGCCACAACCCTGGTTTGCTTTTGAATTGGCGTGATAAATGATCCAGTCTTCTTTTCCGTCGGGCGATTTAAAGAACCCGTTATGCCCGGGTGCATAGGCGCCGTTTTCGGGTTTGCTTTTCAGTACAGGATCCGGCGATTTAGTCCAGCTTTGCGGAAGCATAGGATCGGCGCCGGGCTTTAGCTTCATGATACCGAGGATATAGTTTTCCGTCCAGCAGCCGCAGGCGGAGAAAACAAGGAACACCTCCCCTTTTTTATTCAGCAGGATTTCCGGGCCTTCATTGATGCCATTTTGTTCCCACGGGTATTGCGGTGCGGCTATCTCCACTTTTTCAGCGGCCAGCGTCCAGGGATCTTTCATAGGGGCGATGTAAAGCCGTTGTACCACGTCTTTTCCATTATGCCCGCTCCAGATGAAATAGTTGCGGCCTTTATATGGAAAAACGGTACCATCTATGGCAAAATGTTCCGGGTGGATGGGGTCTGCTATCTGCCCTTTATCGGTCCAGTTACCGGTAGTTGGATCATCGGCGGTATTTTCCAATACGAAGGTGTGCTGCGGATGAATGCTATCAGACGATCCGGCGGTATAGTATACATACCATTTCCCGTTAAGACGATGCAGTTCAGGCGCCCAGATGTCCCTTGCATTCGGGCCTTTGGCCGGCGGCCTCCAGATCACTTTTTCGGACGACTGAGCCAGGGCCGACATATTTTTTGTTTTTCTCATCACCAGGCTATGGCCATTGGTGTGCATATAATAATATGCGCCGTTGTGCCTTACTACCCAGGGATCAGGGCCGGAGGCCAGTAAAGGATTCTTGAACATGCCGGTGGTATCCGCAGTTGTTGCGCGGCATAATCCACTGATGAACAGACAAAATATCAATGAAAGTAGTTGGCTACCTTTCATAACATGGATTTAGAGATGGCTTATTTAAGCGTACATTTCACGCTTCTCAAAGAAAGACTATCCACCTGATACTTGTTTGCCCATTTATCTCAATTTTTCTCGCTTTTGTATCATTTTGGCTTTTGGCCGGACAGTGGTGGGTTTTAGCGGAAAAACCATTAGTTTTAGGGTTTCCACTAAACGAACACATGCCAAAGGTCCGCTATTATATCCTGTTCATCCTGCTGCTGGCAAGCGAAGCGCTGTGCGGGCAGTCGCCCGGCTTTGTGCATTACCAGGTAGAGAACGGTTTGTCGCACAACGCTGTTATCTGCACTTTACAGGATAAGCAGGGCTTTATGTGGTTTGGCACATTGTACGGCTTAAACCGGTTCGATGGCTACACTTTCCGCGTATTCCGGCGAACAGATCAGCCGGGAAGTATTGGCGGCAACTATGTGCTGTGCCTGTTCCAGGACGATGATGGGATGTTATATGTGGGATCTGATAAAGGCGTGTTTGTGTATAACCCGAGTAATGAGCAGTTCCATGAACTCGACGGGAAATTGCGGGGGGAAGTACGCTCTATTACAAAAGACCGGCAGGGAAATATCTGGATTGTAGCGGCAGGGCGCCCGTTCCGCTACAGGCCTGCTACCGGCCGCTTAACAGAAGTGCCCGGTTTTACCGGCGCTACCTCCGTTTGCGTAGATGGCACAGGCCGTGTATGGCTGGCCTCCGGTGGAGGAAATATGGGCATCTACAATTACAATACAAATAATTTCACCATCTATTCCTTGTTTGCACATTCCGGCAAACCAAATTCCTATGCCATCCAGAAAATAGTACCTATGGGGAGTGATACTGTATGGGTATGCACAGCAGGGCAGGGCCTGAAATTATTTAATGCACGGACACGCACCTACGAAGATTTCTTTACCAGGGATACCACGGGAATAGAATTGTATGTAAGGGATATCATCCGGCACAACAGTGACGAATACTGGATCGCCACGGAGTCCGGTATTTACATCTATCATATTAAAACCGCTAAGGTCATCAACCTGAAAAAAAATTATGATGATCCTTATTCTGTTTCTGATAATGCCATCTATAATATTTATAAAGATAAGGAAGGCGGCATATGGGTAGGTACTTACTTTGGCGGCGCCAATTACTTTCCCCAGCCTTATACCTATTTTGAAAAAATGTTTCCGAAAACCGGCTCTTCCTCTCTCAGTGGCAATGCTGTGAGGGAAATCCATCCTGATAAATACGGTCATTTATGGATAGGTACGGAAGACGGAGGGTTGAACAAATTCACGCCGGCAGATGGCAGCTTTTCGGCTATTAAGCCTTTGGCCAAACATGCTCCCGGGTTATCGCATACCAATTTGCATGGGCTGATGGTTTCGGGAGATTCGCTCTGGATAGGCACTTTCGAGCATGGACTGGATATCATGGATATTCCCAGCGGGAAATTTATCCGTCATTATGCACCGGGCGATGGTCCGCACCAGCTGCACAGCGGTTTTATTTACAGTATGCTGCGCACAAAAGATGATCATGTACTTGTTTGCACTACCTGGGGATTATATGAGTATACCCATGACCGTGATGAATTTAATGTAGTGAGAGAAGTACCTCATCATATTTTCTATACCGCTGTTTTTGAAGATAGTGAAGGCACCATATGGTTAGGCACGGTACGGGACGGGCTTTATTGTTATAACCGCCGTACGGGAAAAAAAGGGCTTTACCTGCACAATGCCAGCGATAGTACCAGCCTGAGCAACAACAGGGTGAACAGGATCTTCGAAGACGGTAAACACCGTTTGTGGCTGGCCACAGACGATGGGCTTTGCTTATACAACCGGCAGCGGGACAACTTTACTACGTACAGCACACGTCATGGTTTCCAGAGCAATATGATGTTCTGCATCCTGGAAGACCAGAACGACCGCCTGTGGGTAACTACTTCCAAAGGGCTGGCCTGCTTTACGCCGGCTACAGAAAACGCAGTGGTATACACCAAAGCCAGCGGGTTATTAAATGACCAGTTTAATTATAATTCCGCGTACAAAGACAGCTGCGGCAATATGTATTTCGGCAGCGTAAAAGGATTGATCCGTTTTAACCCCGAATCGTTTGTGCGTAACAGTTACCTTCCACCGGTTTATATCACCGGCTTCCAGGTGTATAACAAAGAAGCGGCAGTGGGCGATATCCTGGAGAAATCCATCTTCCTTACAGATAGCATCGTATTATCGCATGATCAGTCCACGTTTAGTATCAACTTTGCCGCACTGAGTTATACTTCGCCTGAAATGACGGCTTATGCCTATAAGATGGAAGGGCTTGACCGTGACTGGACCTATCTTGAAAGCAACCGCAAAACTTTTTTCACAAAGTTGTCGCCCGGCACTTACCGGTTTATGGTAAAGGCAGCTGCCAGCGGCGGCAGCTGGAGCATTACGCCGCGTGTGCTTACCATTACCATCCTGCCGCCCTTCTGGGCCAGCTATTGGGCGTATACAGCGTATGTGATCCTGCTGGTAAGCCTCGTGTATCTTATTATCCGCTGGTATCACCTGCGTGCGCAGCAAAAACAAAAAAGACAACTGGAGTTGCTGGAACATAAAAAGGAAAAAGAGTTATACCAGGCCAAGATTGAATTCTTTACCCATCTTGCGCATGAGATCCGTACACCGCTTACCTTGATCAAAGGTCCCATGGAAAAGGTGATCCGGAAGGCGGATGAAGTGCCGCTGATCCGGAAAAACCTGCGCATCATGGAACGTAATACCGACCGGTTGCTGGAGCTTACCAGCCAGCTGCTCGACTTCCGCAAAACGGAGATCAATGGTTTCAGCCTGAATTTTGTACGTACAGATATTTCTGAGCTGTTGAAAGAAAACCATCTGCGGTTTACACCGGCTGCAGAGCAGCAGGATATCCGGTTTAAAATTGAATTATCCAACCTGCATTTTTTTGCTTATGTAGATAGCGAAGCATTAAACAAAATTTTGGGCAACCTGATCAACAATGCTATCAGGTATGCCGCCACCAGGGCCTCCATACACCTGTTGCCCGTTGAGGAGAATGATGCCACTTTTACCATACTCGTAAAGAATGATGGTTATATAATTCCTGCGGAGATGAAAGAAAAAATATTTGAGCCATTCTTCCGGGCGAAGGCCACCGCAGATAAATCGGGTACCGGCATAGGGCTTTCCTTATCAAGATCTTTAACCTTGCTGCATAAGGGCACCCTGGAGCTGCTACCTACCGATGGTACACTAAATGTTTTTTCACTTACTTTGCCTGTTCACCAGGAAATAGAATTTAACCTGAGCAAATGGAAAGCAAACCACTGATACTGTTAGTTGATGATAATGAAGAAATACTTTCTTTCATTGCAGACGACCTGGAAGATAAATACAAAGTGATCACTGCACGCGACGGGCAGGCCGCCCTGCTTTTATTACAGGAGCAACCCGTACAACTGGTGATCAGTGATGTAATGATGCCGGTAATGGATGGTTTTGAGCTTTGCCGCATTATTAAATCGGATTTTGTATCCAGTCATATTCCGGTGATCCTCCTTACTGCCCGCAATACCATGCAATCAAAAATAGAGGGACTGGAACTGGGCGCTGATGCTTACATTGAAAAGCCCTTCTCGCCTGAATTCCTGCAGGCGCAGATTGCGAGCCTGCTTACTAACCGTCATAAAATAAAATCCTATTATGCCAGCACACCGCTGGTGCATTTACGCAGCATGGCGTATACCAGTGCCGATGAACAATTCCTGGAAAAGCTGAACGACCTGATTAACCAGCACCTGAATAATATTGATCTTGATGTGGAACAGCTGGCGGACTTTATGAACATGAGCCGCCCTACTTTTTACCGTAAAATAAAAGCGATCTCCGATCTTACGCCACATGAGCTGATCAACATTGCACGGCTGAAGAAAGCAGCATCCCTGTTATCCACAGGATCTTACAAGATCAACGAAGTAGCGGAGCTTTGCGGCTTTGCGTCCCTCACTAATTTTGGAAAGAATTTCCAGAAGCAATTTGGCATTTTGCCATCGAGGTATGTAGCGCAGATCCAGGCGGAAAAAGAACGGTAAGTCGCTCCCGCCGCTTTTTTCCCTTTCCCTCTTCCCAAACTTAATGTTGCTTCCCCGCAGGAAAAACAATATATTAGCAATAATTCAAAGATCCGGAAACTGGCACCTGACACATATGTGTGCTGATTTTTCAGCGCCATAAAGGTACATCACACGAAACATTAAACCGATTCAAACTGTATGCATCTACCATCATTGATCATTGACCTGGCTTTAATATTAGGAGCGGCGGGAGTTATTACATTACTGTTTAAACGGCTGAAGCAGCCGATGGTACTGGGGTATATCATCGCGGGGTTTATAGTGGGCCCCAATTTTAAATTATTTCCCACTATCGGCGATGCGGAAGGCATAAAAACCTGGTCCGAGATCGGCGTTATTTTCCTCTTATTTTCGCTGGGCCTGGAATTTAGTTTCAAAAAGCTGATGCGGGTGGGAGGCACCGCCACCATTACCGCATTTGTAGAAATAGCGCTTATTACCGTAGCCGGTTATTTCACTGGTCAGCTGATGGGATGGGGCTTTATGGACAGCCTGTTCCTCGGCGGTTTGCTCGCCAGTTCCTCCACTACCATCATTATCCGTGCATTTGATGAATTGGGCGTCAAGAAAAAATCGTTTACCAAAATTGTATTCGGCGTCCTGGTAATAGAAGACATCGTAGTGATCCTCATGATGGTGTTACTGTCTACCATGGCGGTAAGCCGTAAGTTTGAAGGCACGGAGATGTTGTTTACCATAGCCAAACTGATGTTCTTCCTGGCGGTATGGTTCCTGGCGGGGATTTTCCTGCTGCCTACCGCGCTCAAAAAAATAGAGCGTTACATGAATGGAGAAACCCTGCTGATACTGAGTATAGCGCTCTGTTTGGGAATGGTGATCCTGGCCACTAAAGTGGGTTTTTCTGCCGAACTGGGCGCCTTTATCATGGGCTCCATTATAGCGGAAACCACCTCTTCAGAAAAAGTGGAGCATCTCATTCAACCGGTGAAAGATCTTTTTGGCGCTATCTTTTTTGTATCTGTAGGGATGCTCATTAATCCTGAAATGATCATCGAATACCGCTGGCCGGTATTGTGGATAACACTGTTAACGATTACCGGCAAGTTTTTCAGTACCGCGCTTGGCGCGCTCCTATCCGGCCAGCCGCTGAAACAGGCCGTACAGGTGGGTATGAGCATGGCGCAGGTGGGTGAATTTGCGTTTATTATTGCTACGCTGGGTCTTTCCCTGGGTGTAACCAGCGAGTTCCTGTTTCCCGTAGCAGTAGGGGTTTCGGCCATCACTACTTTTACTACGCCTTACATGATCAAATTTTCCGTGCCGTTTTATAACTGGCTGGAGAAGATCATTCCCACCCGCTGGATGAATGCCCTGAACCGGTATAGCGCCAGTTCGCAAACCTTGCAGGCGGAAAGCGATTGGCGTATTGTATTGCGTAGCTATGTGAAAGTGATTGTACTTAATGCGGTGATTATGCTGGCCATCATCCTGCTGAATACGTATTATATAGGTCCGTTTGTTATAAAATATGTGAAGAACCTGTTCCTTGCTGAGCTGTTGAGTGTGATCATCGGCATAGCCATGATGTCGCCGTTTATCTGGGCGCTGATGGTGCAGAAGATCTCCAGCAACTCTTATAAAGCATTGTGGCTCGACTCCAAATACAACCACGGCCCATTAGTGGTGGTGGAAGTAGTGCGCAACGTGGTAGCGGTGCTGCTGGTAGGGTTCCTGGTAAACCAGTACTTTCCTTTCTGGCAGGCATTGCTGGGCACCGGTTTTATACTGGCCTGTGTGCTGATAGTACTGCGCTCACAATTGCAGAAATATTACAACCGTATAGAAAGCCGTTTCCTTACCAACCTGAATGCCCGTGAAACCGCCGATGCCGCCAATCATAAAGCCACTGCGGCCGACCTGTTGCCATGGGATGCGCAGGTATCCGAAATTGAAATAGACCCATGGTCTACCCTGGTAGACCGCCCGCTGATAGACCTGCAGTTGCGTGAAAAATACGGCATCAATGTGGGGGCCATCAAAAGAGGGAATGTAACCATCTACGCCCCTACCCGCGATGAAAAGCTCTTCCCGCATGATATTCTTACCGCTATTGGTACGGAGGCGCAGCTGGAAGAATTCAACCGTGTTGTAAACACACTGAATGTAGAACGGAGTGATGATGTGGCAGATGAAAATATTGGTCTTACCAGCATCGTGGTAGATGAGCATAATGGGCTCAAAGGCCAAACCATCCGTGGTTCCGGCATCCGGGAAAAAACGCAGGCGCTGGTAGTAGGTATTGCCCGTGGCGGTGAGCGGATCCTCAACCCTGCTTCCGAAACGGAGTTCGAATGGGAAGATGTGGTGTGGCTGGTGGGCAACCGCAAAAAGATACTGGAGTTCTCCCGCGGGAAATAGCGGATGTTGTCTGACTCAGGATTATGATGATTACGCTGATTACACTGATTTTTTTGATTTGATCATCCGGGATTTTAAGCGATTAGCGGAGATATAAGGGATTCCTTAAAATAATTAAGGTAGATAAAAATAAAACGGATATGCTTTATTTTTATCTACCTTAATTATTTAAGCAAATATTATCAGGTTATCAAATCTACATTGATCAATCGTTTATAAACTAATATCCGCTTACGTTTCCGCTAATCACTTAAAATCCCGGATGATCAAATCAAAAAAATCAGTGTAATCAGTGTAATCAGCGTTCCAAGACAAAGGCCGAAGGCGATCTCCTACGCTTTTTCAAGAAACCCCCGCAGCACATACTGCAAAATACCACCATGGCGGTAGTATTCGATCTCTATCAAAGAATTCAGTTTTGATTTTACTTTAAAGATAACAGGCTCCCCTTCCGCCGGGATAGCCGTTACCGTTAGTACCTCGTTGGGAACAAGGCCATTGGCAATACCGCTGATGGTATATGATTCCGTTCCCGTTAGATTTAATGTGTTGGCGTTCTCACCTTCCATATACTGGAGCGGAAGCACGCCCATACCCACCAGGTTGCTGCGATGAATACGCTCATAACTTTCTGCGATCACCGCTTTTACGCCAAGCAGGTTGGTGCCCTTCGCGGCCCAGTCGCGGGAGGAACCGCTGCCATACTCCTTCCCCGCCAATATAATGAGCGGTACCTTCTTGGCAGCGTATTGCTGGGCTGCATCATAAATAGGTAATACCATGCCGGATGGAATGATGGTGGTAAAGCCGCCTTCCTTCGGCGACAACTCATTTTTAATACGCACATTGGCAAAGGTACCACGGATCATTACTTCATGATTTCCCCTGCGGGAGCCATAGGAGTTAAACAACCGCGGATCTATGCCATGGTCCAGCAGGTATTTGCCGGCAGGGGTATCCGGTTTAAATGAGCCTGCGGGGGAAATATGATCGGTAGTCACCGAGTCGCCCAGTTTCAGTAAAACGCGGGCATTCTTTACATCTTCCACCGGAGGCGGAAATTCAGACAACCCTTTAAAGAAGGGCGCTTCCCGGATGTAGGTAGAATCGTTGCTCCAGTGATAGTTATTGCCTGAGGGGGCCAGTAAGCCACGCCATTGATCGTCGCCGTCAAATATCACTTTGTAGGTATTTTCAAAATCTTCCTGCTTTACGGCACCCGCTACCGCATCATTGATCTCCTGCTGTGTAGGCCATATATCCCGGAGGTACACCGGTTCCCCGTTAGGATCATAACCCAGCGGGGCGGTGAGCATATCCACATCTATGCGGCCGGCAATAGCGTAGGCCACCACCAGCAATGGGGAAGCAAGGAAGTTCATTTTTACCTGCGGATGTACCCTTGCTTCAAAGTTACGGTTGCCCGATAACACAGATGCTACCACTAGGTTGCCTTTATCTACCGCTTCAGCTACAGCTGGCGGTAGGGGACCACTGTTACCAATACACGAAGTACAGCCATATCCCACAATATGAAACCGCAGCGCCTCCAGTTCAGAAAGTAAACCAGAACGTTTGAGGTATTCCGTTACTACCCTTGAGCCGGGCGCGAGACTTGTTTTCACCCAGGGCTTCACATACAAACCCCGGCTGATCGCTTTTTTTGCCACAAGCCCGGCGCCTATCATTACGCTGGGGTTAGAGGTGTTGGTACAGCTGGTAATAGCGGCAATGGTAATAGCGCCATCGCTCAGTACATATTCTTCGTTCTTCAGTTTAATGCGTACAGATTTAAGATAATCGAGTTCCACGGCTACTTCTTCCACATGCTTTTGTATTTCGTAGGTAAAGGAAGTGCCGGAACCTCCTTCCGACAGCCAGGCCGTGTCGCGGCGTTTTCCTTCAGGCGTATACATGCGCTTGAATTCCTTACTGAGCAGGGTTTCAAATTCGTTGTGCAGGTCGCGCACCAGGATACGGTCCTGCGGCCGCTTGGGCCCTGCCACGGCAGATTGTACCTGCGACAGGTCCAGTTCAAGAATATCTGTATAGGTGATTTGTTCGCTGCCATGCCGCCAAAGCATATTTTCTTTGCAATAGGTTTCCACCCGTGCAATATCTTCTTTGGAGCGGTTGGTGCGATGCATGTATTGCAACGTTTGTGTGTCTATAGGGAAATAGGTAACGGTACATCCGAATTCAGGCGACATATTGGAAATAGTAGCACGATCCGGTACAGAAAGAAAATCCAGTCCGTCGCCAAACACTTCCACAAATTTATCCACCACGCCGTATTTACGCAGCAGCTGGGTGATAGCAAGCACCATATCTGTGGCGGTAACGCCTTCCGTAAGCTGCCCCGTGAGGCGCAGCCCGATCACCTGCGGGCAGGTAAAATAAATTGGCTGTCCTAAGATGGCTGCTTCTGCCTCAATACCACCAACACCCCAGCCGAGCACACCGATACCATTCACCATAGGCGTATGCGAGTCGGTACCCACCAGCGTATCAGGAAACAGCCAGCCATCGCGGTTAATAACGCCTTTGGCGAGGTACTCAAGATTCACCTGGTGACAAATACCCATGCCGGGAGGCACTACCGTAAAATTATCGAAAGCCTGCTGCGCCCATTTCAGCAGCTGGTATCGTTCTTTATTACGCTCATATTCATAGGCCACATTTTTTGTATAGGAGTAATCTGTTCCAAAAAAATCTACCTGCACGGAGTGATCCACTACCAGGTCTACCGGGATAGCCGGGTTGATTTTAGCGCCATCTTTCCCTTTACGGATCACTTCCGCGCGAATGGAAGCAATGTCCACTACCGCAGCTACACCGGTAAAATCCTGCATCAGCACGCGGGCCGGTTTGAAAGGTATTTCCTTATCCGTTCCCGCCGGATCCCAGTTCACAAGCGTTTCCAGGTGCTCATCAGTAATAGCGAAGTTGTCGTGGTTCCGCAATACATTTTCCAGTAAGATCCTGATCGAGAAAGGCAACCGGGAGATTTTTCTTCCGTCCTGTTCCAGTTTGCTGAGAGATGCGATACGTGGCTGCATAAGCTAAGTTGTTGACATTTTAGTGAAACAATGATGCTACCATTTTGTTTATTAAATATACCTTATTATGAACCGTTTATGCGCGGTTCATATTAAAATAACCCTGCTATTTCCCTGCACTACACTATATTAGCTTTATACAAATACACCTCAAAATGACCCAGAAACTGAAAGTACCCTCCACGTCCCGCCTGGTGCTGGAAGCAGCCATGCAATTGTATACATCGCCCTTGCAGCAGCAATATATAGCAGCGATAGATTTCAGTGAAACGAGCCGTTTCTTTTATGAGCTGAAGCGGCAGTATCCATTTATTACAGAAATGATCTGCCTGCGCAAACAGAGTATCCGCAGGATGCTGCGGGAGCGCCTGCTGGCATTCCCGGGGCAACAGGTGATCATTCCCGGTGCGGGATTGGATCCGCTTTCCTTATATCTCCTGGAAAATTATCCGCAACAGATCAGCAGGATCATAGAAGCAGACAATGGATATATTGAGGAAAAACAACGGATTTATGAAGATATGATGCCTGCCGGGTCGTTGGTAAATTTTATTAAATGCGATGTAACGGATACCGCATTGCTATGGGGTAAACTGCTGGAAAGCGGCTACCAGGAAGATGTTCCGGCCACCATTGTTTTTGAGGGCGTTATTCACTATATCAGCAACGATGCCTTCCTGCAGTTAATGCAATTATTTAAAACAAAGCAGCGGCATAACCTGGTGCTGATGGATTATTCCTTATCCGAAGAAGAAGTACCACAGGGATTTCTACCTTCCCACCTCGCAATAATGAAGGTGTTGGAAGAATATATCGGCAGACCGCTGAATGTGAACAGCCGGGCAGATATGGCCGGCCTGTTGCTACGGCTGGATGGGGAATTGGAAACGGTGGAACCATTGTCTGAAACCGAAAGGCTGCTCAACGGGAGCGCCCGTTTGTTTCATGCGCCCGGCGAAGGTATTATGGAAATGTTAGGTTTCCGGATTTAGACATTTGCCCACCAGTGCTCCTGGGGGTAATGTGCGCCTACCGTTACCGGCTCTCCTATGCGGGGAGTGGTTACCAGCAGGCCTCTTTGCGCGCCGGCGGCAGTAGCTCTTTCGGGGGAATCGTTCCAGGCATGCATCGCCAGCACAAACTTGCCCCAGTGCACCGGCAACAGGGCTTTTGCCTGCAGGTCTATAGCCGCCTGTACAGTTTCTTCCGGTTTCATATGGATGAAAGGCCAGTAATCGTTGTATTGTCCGCATTCCAGGATCACCAGGTCAAATGGGCCAAATTTATCGCCAATGGCTTTAAAATGCGTGTCGTACCCGGAGTCTCCCCCGATAAAAATCTTATAGCCGAAAATTTCCAGTACAAAAGAAGACCAGAGGCTGCCGCCTCTTTTAAACCCGCGACCGGAAAAATGCCGTGCAGGCGTAGCCGTTAGAACGATCTCCGGAGCTATTTCACGGGTTTCCCACCAGTCCATTTCCGTAATGTTATTGCCTGTTGCCAGGCAATGCCGCAGGTCGCGGCCCACGCCTAACCCGGTATATATTTGTTTGGTGCGGGATTTTAATTCCGCCAGTGTTTTTTTATCGAGATGATCATAGTGATTATGGGTGATGACCATCAGGTCTATTTCCGGCATATCTGCAGGCGTATAGGCGTCTGCACCGGGAAATGCCTTTACCATAAACGACATGGGAGATGCGCTGCCGCTGAACACGGGATCTACCAGTATATTAAATCCTTTTACATGGATGAGATAGGAGGAATGGCCGAACCAGATAACCACCGGCTTTTCCGAATACAGTGCCCTGAGATCAGTATGCACAGTGGGCATCGGCCCCGGCGGCCTTGTGTTTGCCGGGCGCCGCAACATTTTACGGAGCATGGTGAAATAGGTCACATTCTCCGGCTTCATAGGCGTAAGAGAGAGATTCTGGAACGCGCCGTTCCGGAAGTTCTGCGATTGTTGTATTCTTTCTTCTATAGAAGATAATTTCCGCTGCATGTATTAAAGTTAAGAAGCTTTTATACGAAGACGGACAGCGCAGCATAATATTTTACCGGGCATAAAAAAAGGCCCGCCCCAAAAGGGCAGACCCGTATTTCAACCGTTATGTCAGTAGGTTAAGATCTTGCCAGCAGGCGTTTTCCCCTTGCCATCAGTCGCAGCAGGCGGGTATTGCCATAAAAAGCGGAATGATATTTTGAAGTGGCCATGCGGCGTTCGCCGTAAGTTCTCAGTACCGCATCGGCGGTAACAATGCCATTTAATTTCTTTTCCGGGTCCATTACCGCCAGGATATCCGGTGGGTAACTATTAAAGAGCTCTGTTACCAGGTTGATGTCATCGGCAGGATATACATAGGGCGCAGACGGTTCCAGGCGCTCACGGAGCAGTGCAGTACCTGCGGCCGATAATTGCTGCCTGTTAATGTATCCTTTGAAATGCCCGTCGGTGTCCGTTACCGGCAGGAAGCGGTAGTTATAGGCGGCATGGCTTTGCAGCAGCTGGTAAGCCTGTGCCAGGGTAAAGTTTTCCTGCAGCGTTACTACCGGCTTAATGGCGACTGCCGCCACGTTGATCAGCTGCATCATATCCGGCGTATATTCTTCCGGGGTAGCCACGCCTCTGCGGCGGATCTTTTCGGTCATGATGCTGCCTTTCATCAGGAAGAACGACACAAAATAAGCGGCTGTGCAGGCGCCGATAAGCGGCAGGAGGCCATGCGTTTGCCCCGTGGTTTCCAGCGAAAACACGATGGCGGTGAGCAGTGCGCGGGAGGCGCCGGCAAACATGGCGGCCATACCTATAAGGGCAGCCGTAGCGATATTGATACCGCTGCCGGGAAATACCCGGATCACCGCTACTCCCAGCAATGCCCCAAAAGCGCCGCCGATAGTGAAGAGGGGCGCCAGCGTTCCGCCGGAGGTACCGCTACCCAGGGAAATCACCCAGGAAGAATATTTAAGCACGCATAACGATACCAGCAAGGCCATTGGTGCTGCGCCCGTAAGCAATATTTTAATATTATCATAGCCAACGCCCATGGTATGCGGGGCAAAGTAACCGATCACACCCACTGCAATAGCGCCCAGCGCCGGCCACCACATCCAGTGGATGGGCAGTTTCTCGAACAGGTCTTCCACGAAATAAACGGACTTCGACACGTAAGCGGCTACCACGCCTACTATGGCGCCCATCAATACATAGGTGACCAGGGCCATATCCGTAACGGCGGGAATATCAGGCATGGCAAAAACCGGGTTGCTGTCGAACAACAGGATATGCATACCTGCGCCGGTGATACAGCCAATGGCTACGGGTATCACCGAACGGGGGGAGAATTCAAACAACAGCAGCTCAATGGCCAGCAGGATAGCCGCCAGCGGGCTGCCGAATATAGCCGCCATACCCGCGCAGGCGCCTGCTGCCAGCAATACTTTTCTTTCTGAGGAAGAGATATGGATCACCTGCCCGGTGAAAGAGCCGATGGCGCCACCTGTGGCGATAATAGGGCCTTCCGCACCAAAAGGGCCGCCCGTACCGATAGAGATAGCAGCTGAAATAGGTTTTAGTAATGTTATTACAGGCGGGATCTTGCTTTCGTTGTCTATAATGTTTTCCATGGCCTCGGGGATACCGTGGCCACGGATCGCCTTGCTGCCGAAACGGGCCATCACGCCTACCAGCAGGCTACCGATGACAGGAACTGCAATAACCAGCATGCCCAGCTGGTTGCCTGCGGGGCCTGCTTCTTCAAATGAAAACTTACCGTAAAACGAGAGGTTGGTAATAAGACTGATGAGCAACACCAGTGCTTTTGCCACCAGGCCGATGGCCAATGCGTTGATACATGCCTGTAGGCTAAGATAAAATACTCTCCTCGACATGTTCCCGGCAAACTTTTGCTCTTTTTTATGATTCATACTATATGAAATGACAATAAATTATTTATTTCAATTGCAAAATTATGATCTAAATCATATTAAAACCTATTTTTTCTTTCCAAAACCCAAAAAAACACTAGTATTGCAATCATGAAAAAAGCCGGGAACTGCGATTTAAACACGTGTTTTTTATGCCAGTATAGTATTCCAGAATGGATTGCGGCGGTATCGGATCACAGGCAGCATCTTTCTTTTAAGAAAAATGAAACCATTTTCCAGGAAGGCAGCCCGGTGAAAGGGATCTTTTTTTTGTACCACGGGAAAGTGAAGGTGCATAAACAATGGGGGCCGGATAAGGAGCTCATCGTCCGTTTTGCGCAACGGGGCGATATCCTGGGGCATCGTGGCCTGGGTAGCGGGGAGCGGCTGTACACAGTTTCAGCTACCGCGGTGGAAGACACCACGGTATGTTATACGGAACTGGCGTTTTTTGAGGCATCGCTGAAAGTAAATCCCAGCCTGTCGCTAAAGCTGATGCAATTTTATGCAGATGAGTTGCAGGAAGCGGAAAGGAAAATGCGGAACCTGGTACATATGGATGTGAAAAGCAGGCTGGCAGATGCTTTACTGGAATTAAGCCGCTTGCATAAAGCGCTTCATTTCACCATCAGCCGGCAGGATCTCGCCTCTTTTTCAGGCACTACCTATGAAACGGTCTACCGCAATTTACAGGAGTTTATTGCAGAAAAACTGATTGCCGTGGAAGGCCGGGCCATCACTATATTAAGTGAGAAAAAGCTGCGCAAATATATCGCCTGATGTTTAACTGATTTCTGTGAGATGTAATAGTTTACTTTCATTCAGGATCGTGATACTTTTCCCTGAAACAGCCACCAGTCTTTCTTCTATCAATTCATTCAATACCCGGAAAGTAGTTTCATACGTGGCGCCAATATAAGAGGCAAGATCCTGTTTGCTGAGCGCCAGGTCAATAAAACCATCTTTGTTGAAGCCAAACTTTTGTTGCAGCAGCAGCAACGCATTGGCCATACGGCCTTTAACAGACATATGCGCCAGGTTGCGCATCTGCTTTTCGGAGGTTTGCAGCTCCTGTGCGTAGAACAGCATTAGTTCGTACAGCAGGTCATGATTGATTTTGAGAGATGCCTGGAAAAAATCCATCTCTATAAAGCAAACCTTTACAGGTTCCAGCGCAGTGGCGGATATGGGATAAAAATGTTCAGTACCGCCTATGCCCCTATGGCCAACGATATCGCCTTTTTGTGCAAAACGGACGATGAGCTCCTTGTCCGGCCCCCAGTGTTTATGCACTTTCATGCGGCCTTCATAGATAAAATAAATCCCTTCCACCTTATCGCCTTCTTTAAACAGGGTTTCTCCTTTGTTCAGGATAAAATTTTTGCGGTGTAATGTTGTTGCAGGCGCCCATTCTTTCAGGGATAGCCGGCAAAGGAGACAGGTTTTACCGTCACAGCCCTGTTTGTCTTTCTTCATGTATGATATTACTGTTTTGTAATTGTTGCAATGTTTCATTGGCCAGCAGGGATTGCAGCTTTACAACCTCCCCTACCACTATAATAGCCGGGTTGCCCATGCCGGCTGCCTGGGCGCGCCATACAATATCCCTTACAGTACCGGTTACCATTTTCTGCCGTGGCGTAGTGCCGTCCTGGATAATAGCTACCGGTGTATCTGCTTTGCCGTGTGCCTGGAAGATGTCCATGATACCCTCCAGTTTACTCATTGCCATCAGGATCACTACAGTGGCAGTGGATTGTGCCGCCAGTGCTATATCTTTTGAGATATCGCCGGATTGTGTGGTGCCGGTGGTTACCCAGAATCCTTCGGCTATCCCCCTGCAGGTAAGCGGTATCATTTGTGACGCGGGTACGGCTACCGCACTGGAGATACCAGGTATCACCTCTACCCTGATCCCATGCTTCCGGGCAGTTTCGATTTCCTCTACCGCCCTGCCAAACACAAAGGGATCTCCACCTTTAAGTCTTACAACATGGCCGTGGGCCAATGCCATTTCCACGATCAGGTGGTTAATTTCCTGTTGCGACAGCGCATGACAACCATATCTTTTGCCAACGAACTTAATGATCGCTCCCGGCGCGGCGTAGGTCAGCAGCGATTCGTTCACCAAAGCATCATATAATATAACGCTGGCCTGCCGGATGGTGTTGATCGCTTTCAGTGTGATCATTTCAGGATCTCCGGGCCCTGCTCCTACTAAAGATAAAGATGGATATAATGCCTGCATACATATTGTATTTAAAATTATGTGATGATTTAACATATAACGCTATATAAAATTAAAACAAAAACGCTTAATTTTATAATCAACATCATACACCTCACTAAAAAATCATCTCAAAAGCAAGAAATAATATTATATTAAATATTTTATAATATAATTCAAGTTTTCTGATCCTTAAATATAGTCGAATGAAAATAGTAGTTATAGGAAACGGTATGGTGGGCTACAAATTTTGTGAGAAGATCCTTTCCAAATCTGCCAACACCCCGATAGAACTGGTTGTATTTGGGGAAGAACCCCGCCCCGCTTATGATCGCGTACATCTTACTTCCTGGTTTGACGGCAAAACAGCCGACGATCTGCTGCTGGCTACCGCCGACTGGTACCTGGAGCAGGGAATACGGCTGCACCTGGGCGACCCGGTATTACAGATTGACCGCACTCATAAAATGGTACAGTCCTACAAAGGCGTTGTGGAAAACTACGACTACCTGGTAATTGCCACCGGCTCTGCCGCCTTTGTACCACCGGTACCAGGTATGGATAAAAAAGGTGTATTCATATACCGCACTATAGAGGACCTGGAAATGATGAAAGCCTATGCGCCCAACGCCCGCAGCGGCGCCGTAATAGGCGGTGGCCTGTTGGGACTGGAGGCCGCTAAAGCCCTCCTTGACCTCGGTATCAGTAACACGCATGTAGTGGAGTTCTCTTCCCGCCTTATGCCCCGGCAGATAGATGAACAGGGTTCCGCCATCCTGCAGAACAAACTGGCTGGCCTGGGATTGAAAGTGCTTACGGGCAAAAACACCCGTGAAGTATTGGGCGACGAAGCGATCACCGGTTTACAGTTCTCCGATGATACCATCCTGGAAACGGATATCCTGGTAGTATCCGCCGGTATTAAGCCCCGCGACGAACTGGCCCGTGCAGCGGGACTCAACGTTGGTCCACGCGGCGGCATCGTGATAAACGAACAAATGCAGACAAGCGACTCCTTTATATATTCCATCGGCGAGTGCGCACTCTACAACAACATGATCTATGGC
>NZ_DATCRD010000047.1:0-20377 GCF_036569185.1 Chitinophaga sp. | reverse complement strand
TGTCTTGATTCAGAATTTACTTTACATGTTAGGAGTTAACTATGATTTAATTAAATTACTAACATGAAAAGAAAATCCGGAGCACCACCCATTTATTCAGACAGCTTGAAAATTACTATCGCCCGCGAGTATCTGTCTGGGGAGCAAAGCTATGGGCAACTGGCAGAGAAATATAGCTTGAATAACGCAGGGGTAGCCAGGAGTATGGTTAGATGGTACGCAAGGCATTATAGCCAGGATCGGCTACCAGTAGTTAAAAAAGCGCCAATAGATCCCAATTCCAATCCTGCCAATGAACTGTTGGTAGAGCAAAAGGCGGGTATTGGTAAGGAAAAGGATAAACAATTAGAAGAGGCGCTTTTAAAAGTGGAAGCGCTCGAATTGCTTATCGCCAATGCCCAAAAGGAGTTGGGAGTTGATCTGATAAAAAAGCCTGGTACCAAACAGCCCGGCAAATGAAAGTAAATCATCCAGCCATTGGGCTGGAGCGGATTTGCAGGTTGTTTGGAAAAACCAGGCAGGCTTTTTATGATCAAACCAGACACAAGGCCAATCAACAATTAGAAGAAGCCTTTATTGTCGATATGATAAAGCATCATCGTGAGTTATGGGAAGGAGGTGCCGTAAAATTACATAAGCTACTTCAACCCATTCTGTTGCAGCATCATATTACAATAGGCCGTCCGCGCTTTTTAAAATTGCTGTACACTCATCAGTTAATGCTTCCTAAGCGTAAAAGCCGTTATGTGCGTACAACAGATTCAAACCATCCTTATCGTAAATGGCCTGATCTTACAGTAGATCTTTGCATCAGTGCTCCTGGCCAGTTATGGGTGAGTGATATAACGTATCTACGCACAGAACAAGGGTTTAATTATCTGTCTCTGATTACAGATGCCTATTCAAGAAAGATTGTAGGTTATCATTTAAGCCAGCGGCTTCAGGCCCAGGGACCTATAATAGCGCTAAAGAAAGCAATACAGTTATTACCAACCCGGACCCAAAATTTAATACATCATTCGGACAGAGGTGTACAGTACGCTTGTGAGGATTATATAGCAATGCTTGAACAACATCAGATCATTACTTCTATGACCGAATCAGGCAGTCCTTATGATAATGCAATGGCTGAACGTGTAAATGGCATTTTGAAACACGAATTTAGGCTCAAAAGAACCTTTAAAAATTATGGAGATGCCCTCTGGGCTGTTAGTAAGGCAATAGATTACTATAATCGTATCAGGCCTCACATGAGCTGCAACTACCTCACACCCAATGAAGCACATACAAGAACAGGCCCTTTGGCCCAAAAATGGAAGTCAAAAAACAAAATAATGACTAATTTACACCTGTAAAGCGCTCGCTGAAACAATTTTCAGCATGTAAAGCTAATCCTGCATTCAATACCTCAACTGTAAAGTTTTTCTGTACTAAGACACTCCTGGGCAACAGTATGGATACTCCCTGTTTCCGCCGGATTTCCCCCATATTCGAGCCATATTCGAGCTATTTAATAGATCTATCTTAATAAATATGGCGTATCCACAGGTTAATTTTGTCTTACTTCCCAGTGGAGCATAAATATTAAAAGAAGATTCCCGCAGTATTATGCATTACACATCTATTAATTATTACTTCTGTACAGCTGGAACCCGGTCGGGCCGGGGCATTGACAAAAATCCCGGATTATAATCAACGTTCCGGGACAACATCCGCTGAAGGCGATTCTCCTTATCCGCTTAGATCTCTCCACCCTTTTATTAATCCTCAAAGGCATAATCAGTAAAATCATCATAATCCTGAGTCAGACAAAATCCGCGCAGCGCCGAAGGCGCCTAGTCGTTCATAATCTGCTCTTCCTGTTTCTTTTTGAGATACCATTGTACCACGCGGATCTCCGCGAAAGTGGCGGCATCGCCTACTCTTTCCTTGATAGGACCCGCGGCAGTAGCGCCTAATTCACCAATGTGTTTAAGGATAAGGCGCATGGTGCTCTCCTTCACAAAACGGTTGATATCCATTTCACCGGCTTCCACGCATTGGGCCAGGTGGCTTTCAATGGTGCTCACAGCCAGTTGCCGTGCTGCAGCAATATCGGCAATGGATTTGCCTGCAAGGTACAACTCCAGGGTACCGCGACGGCTACTTCCCTTTTCTACCTTGCCTTTGGCGGCTTTTTCCTTACCGGCAGGAACCGGGGCTGCGGCGGCATCCGTTTCGCGGAGTTTAGTATAATCTTTCAGACCTTTGGTGAAATCAAGGTCGGCGTAAGCTACTTCCCATACATGACGCAACTTATTCCAGCAATCGGCTTCAAGCGCCATGAGCTGAAGGAGATATTTCTTTGACCTGGCCTTTTTAACATCAGCGATATGCGCCTGCAAAGGTTGAATAAGGTCTTCGTAAATGCTTTGGGTAAAATAGCCGATGGCTTTGTTCACTCTTTGCTGCAGCTGTTCCATTTCACCGGTTTGTACAGCGGTGTCAAGCAGCTGATGCAGCTGGGTAACAAACCTGGCGGCCACTTCGTGCTGCTGCTCTGCTTTGGCCGACATAGCACGGCTTAACTTAATAGCGGCGTCGAAGTCGGGCAGCTTTTTATCCTGGATCCATACGGCATGACTGCGGATAGTTGCCTGCATACGGTACCAATCGAACTGCTGCAGGAGTGATGTAGCCTGGAATTTCTTCTTTTCCATTTCCAGGAGCACCACCAGCTCATTGGCTTCGTTCTCTTTTTCAGCAAATTCAATCACCTGCCGGTCTGTCCGGATGCTGCCATGCCCGATGCGGGAATGCAGTACCAATCCATCGAGTGAAGTACAGCGGCTAAGCGCCACGTATACCTGTCCGGGCGCAAAGGCATACCCCGCGTCTATAATAGCGCGCTCAAAGGTAAGCCCCTGGCTTTTATGGATGGTGATGGCCCAGGCGAGGCGGATGGGAAACTGGGTAAAGCTGCCTATTTCTTCCTCCTCGATGCTGTTTTCATCCTGGTTGTAGGAGTAGCGGATGTTTCGCCAGGTTTCCTTGCCCAGTTTCAGCTCTTCATGGGAGCCTGCCAGCACCAGCATAATTTCCTCATCGTTGATTTCCTTTACGGTAGCAATTTTGCCGTTATAATAGCGGCGGGGTTGTGCCAGGTCATTTTTGAGGAACATTACCTGGGCGCCCACTTTTAATTGCAGCAGTAATTCCGTTGGCAGTGCTTTGTCGCTGAAATCGCCTTCAATTTTCCCTTCGAAGCGATATACTTTCCCGGGCATCTCTGCCAGGCGCCGGGCATTGATTTCATCTGCCTTCCGGTTATGGGTGGTGAGCACGATGTACTCTTCATCTTCTCCCGTAAAATTCGGCTGGTAATGTTCGTTCAGCAACTGCAGGTCATCATGCAGCACTTCGTTATTACGGATCCTGTTCAGCACTTCGATAAAGTGCTGCTCATTCTGCCGGTAAATTTTCTTCAGTTCAATATACAGTGGCGGCGCCTGTTCTATTACTTTGGCTGCAAAGAAAAAAGTGCTGTTGTAATATTCAGAGAGCATGCGCCATTCCGCATCAGGTACCACTGGTGGCAGCTGGTAAAGGTCCCCGATAAATAATACCTGCACGCCGCCAAAAGGCAGCAGCGGTTTATTACGGAAATGACGGAGGATCACATCGATGGCATCCAGCATATCGCAGCGCACCATGCTCACCTCGTCAATAATCAGTAATTCCATTTCCTGCAGCAATACTTTTTTGTCGTTGGTAAAACGAATATTGCGGAACAGGCCATGTTTATCTGTGCTGCTGATTTCATCTGTTCCAAACCCTCTTTTAGTGCCCGGGATAAAAGGACCGAAGGGCAGCTGGAAAAAAGAGTGCATGGTAACACCACCGGCGTTGATGGCGGCCACTCCTGTGGGCGCTACAACTACCGTGTTCTTACGCGTATGTTCTTTGATATATTTCAGGAACGTAGTTTTCCCTGTACCGGCCTTACCGGTAAGGAAGATATGGCGGTGTGTATGGTTTATGAAATCTGCCGCCAGGTGAAAGATAGTATTTGTATTATCCGGTTGGGGCATCTGTTGTTAGATTGAAAGGGCGAATATACAGAAAAAGTGGCGAAAACCGCGGGGATATTGCGTGTAATGAAATACAGTATCTTCGTTTCTCTTTCTGCCGACAAAAAAATTTTATTTATATGAACGATCTTAAAATTGCTACTGCACAATTTGAAAACAGGAGCAACGACAAGGCATACAACCTTGGCATCATCCGGGAATTATCCAGGCAGGCAGCTGCAGATGGCGCAGATGCTGTAGCCTTTCATGAGTGTTCTATGACCGGTTATACTTTTGCCAGGAATTTATCGCGGGAACAGATGCTGGAGCTGGCCGAGATCATCCCCGAAGGGCCGTCTGTAAAGGTATTGCAGGATATTGCTGCCGAAAATGATATTGCCGTGCTGGCGGGATTATTTGAGAAAGATGCCAGCAACAATTTATTCAAAGCTTATGTATGTGTAGATAAAAACGGGTTGGTCGCAAAGTACAGGAAGCTGCACCCGTTTATCAACCCGCATCTGCAACCAGGGAATGAGTATGTGATTTTTGATCTGAAAGGATGGAAATGCAGTATGCTTATTTGTTATGATAATAATATTACCGAAAATGTACGGGCCACGGCCCTGCTGGGTGCGGAAGTCATTTTTATGCCGCATGTAACCATGTGCACGCCATCTACCCGGCCCGGCGCGGGTTTCGTGGACCCCGCGCTATGGGAAAGACGGCGGGAAGACCCTACATCACTGCGACTGGAATTTGACGGGATGAAAGGGCGTTCCTGGCTCATGAAATGGCTGCCGGCGCGTGCATATGACAATGCCGTGTACGCCGTTTTCTCCAATCCTATTGGTATGGACGACGACCAGCTGAAAAACGGGTGTTCCATGATCATTGATCCTTTTGGCGATGTAATTGCAGAATGCAGGAAGCTGGACAATGATGTGGTAACGGCAACGCTTACACGAAATAAGCTCACCGAGGCCGGTGGTTACCGGTACCGGCTGGCGCGCCGGCCCGATTTGTACGGGGAAGTGATTGCCGCCGGGCATACGCCGGTCCAAAAGGTGGTATGGTTGCAGGAGAAGGCATGAGGTAGTGTGTCAGCAGGATGAAGATTTAAGTGGCAGCAGGATGAAGGTTTAAAGTGCTGCGATTAAAGGAAAAGCCGGCATCCGTTATTAGGAGTGATCACACATGTCAGATCGGCAACTTGATAATTAAAACAAAATCATAATACAAATAAAAACAGGGATGAGGGTGGTTTTTAAGGGTTTGATCGTAAATAAAATCATTAAATCCGGCAGAGTGGTTATCTTTGTGGCCCTTACAATGTTTACAAAGCTTTAAAATAACCCGTTTTTTAGCTTCTTGTATAAAAAGAACCGTTCCCTTGTGGAGCGGTTTTTTGTTTTAGAGAGATGATGGGATAGAAATATATGGTGCAGCTATAGAAACGGGATGGAAATTACCTGGTGCATGTATATATCGTGGAGGGCAGGTGGAGTTCACGTGGAAGGGATGTGGACTTGAACAGGTAACGCTGTACCATAAATGGTTTTGGCGGATTTTCGGGGCCTGGATATCGCCGGGACCACCAGCATGATATCGGCGGCATTATGGCGGCGGCTTGCCAGGACCGACTGATTAAGGGAGGAAGTTACCTGTAATACGTGCAGCAATGTTCCGCTGCCACGGAGGTTTATTGCCAGTTCTGCACCATTAAAGGGCTTATTCAAATCAACAATAAGATCACGGGCAACAGTGCTGAGCACACGCTGCTGCATAAAGCTGATGCGTACAGCTATAGCGGTGATGTGGAGGTGCGTGGCGTTTCCACGGGAAAGCAGCTGCTGCGCAGCCGTTCATTTGCCATGAATGCATAAAAAAACCGCCCTGGCAAAGCCAGCGCGGTTTATAACGAACTATTATAAAATAAATTATGCCAGTCTTACGTTAACAGCATTCGGGCCTTTTCTACCTTCTTCCACGTCGAATACTACGCGGTCATTTTCGCCGATGCTTTCTTTGATACCAGATACGTGAACAAAAATTTCTTG
The DNA here is from genome assembly GCF_036569185.1 of Chitinophaga sp. Taxonomy (GTDB): domain Bacteria; phylum Bacteroidota; class Bacteroidia; order Chitinophagales; family Chitinophagaceae; genus Chitinophaga. The sequence continues at coordinate 14,268 of NZ_DATCRD010000047.1, read as the reverse complement.
TCCTGAACCTTCGATTTTAATGAATCCAAAACCTTTAGCTTCATTAAAAAATTTTACTACACCTGTTTGCATTATATTTAATATTTAATTGTGAACGTGTTCTCGCCATTATTTTTACATCAGGCGGCTACCTGGGCAACTAGAAGAAAAACTGTAAGAAAAAGCTGAGTGTGAGAGGTGATCTACCAACAGAATTGAAATACATTATCTTTAAGAAGCGGTACGAAGATAGGTGATTTATTGAATACAACCCTAATTTATTTTAAAGTTTTTCTTCGCTGCTGTGGCCTGCCGGCTCATAATTCCGTTATTAAAATATATTTTCGCGTCATATATGAAACATCCTGACGCATGGCGGATAAAAGCCATATTAACCGGATCTGCCGGAAACCTTGTTGAATGGTACGATTGGTACATTTACGCCACGTTTTCGCTTTATTTCGCGCCGGTCTTTTTCCCGAAGGGCAGTTATACTGCCCAGTTGCTCAATACAGCGGCCATATTTGCGGTAGGCTTCCTCATGCGGCCCATTGGGGGCTGGATGTTTGGCCGTATTGCCGATAAACAGGGGCGTAAAGCCTCCATGACGCTATCCGTGTTGCTGATGTCGCTGGGTTCGCTGCTCATTGCCTTCACTCCTTCCTACAACAGTATTGGCCTGGTGGCGCCTGCTTTACTGCTGGTAGCGCGTTTACTCCAGGGCCTCAGCGTGGGCGGGGAATACGGCACTTCCGCTACTTATCTCAGCGAAGTGGCTACCAGGGACCTTCGGGGCTTTTACTCCAGTTTCCAGTATGTAACGCTGATAGGCGGACAACTGGTAGCGTTAGGCGTGCAGATGCTGTTGCAAAAGGTATTTCTCAGTGCACAACAGCTGCATGACTGGGGATGGCGGATCCCTTTTGTGATCGGGGCCGCGCTGGCTTTCTTTGCGCTATACCTGCGCCGGCATATGCAGGAGTCCACTTCTTTCGAAAAAATAAAAACAACAAAAGAGAAAGGTTCCCTGAAACTGTTGTTTGAGCAACATCCCAGGGCGGCGCTCACGGTAGTGGGATTAACGATGGGCGGTACGCTGGCGTTTTATACCTACACCACCTACATGCAGAAGTTCCTGGTTAACACCGTGCATCTGACCATAGAGCATGCCACTACCCTCACCTTTTTCCTTATGCTTATTTTTGCTATCCTGCAGCCGGTTTTCGGCTGGATATCAGATATCTATGGGCGGAAGCCTTTGCTGATAGGCTTTGGCGTAGCCGGCACCCTGTTTACTGTTCCTATACTTACCGGTATCAGTCATGCCACCTCCCAATGGACCGCCTTCTGGCTTATTTTGCTGGCACTGGTAATTGTGAGTGGCTATACTTCCATTAATGCCGTGGTAAAAGCGGAATTGTTTCCCGCGGAAGTGCGGGCGCTGGGTGTTGGATTTCCTTACGCTATTACCGTGGCGCTTTTTGGCGGTACCGCAGAATCCGTGGCGTTATATTTTAAAAAAATCGGTTACGAACCACTGTATTACTGGTACGTAACCGTTTGTATCTTTATTTCCCTGCTGGTATATGCTACTTCGCGGGATACTAAAAAGACGTCTTTGCTTGATAAGGATGCGTGATTTCCCTGATGGAGCCATCGGCATTACCGATGATCAGCCGGGTAGCGTAGTGGAGAAACAAACCGTTTTCCACTACACCAGGCGTGTTATTCAGTTGTGTATGCAGCGCTGCTGCGTTATGGATCTTTTCGTAATGGCAATCGAGGATATAGTTGCCGTTGTCTGTTACAAAGCGGTTGTTATCCTTTAAGCGCAACACAGGATGTGCGCCCTGCGCCGCCAGTAGTTTGAAGGTAAGCTCCCAGCCGAAAGTGGTTACTTCCACCGGCAAAGGAAATTTGCCAAGATGTTTCACCAGCTTCTTATCGTCCATTACCACCAGCATTTCTTTGGAGGCTGCGGCAATGATCTTCTCCCGCAGTAATGCACCGCCGCCGCCTTTGATCAGCTGCAGCTGTGCATCGGCTTCATCTGCCCCATCTATATCAATATCTATCTGTTCTATTTTATCAAAATCCACCAGGGGGATCTGCTGCTCTATGGCCAGCTGCTCCGACTGTGCAGAGGTAGCCACCGCCTTTATTTCAAGGCCCGCCCTAACTAACTCGCCTATACGTAAAATGGTATAGTACGCTGTGCTGCCGGTACCCAAACCAACGGTCATACCCGGCTTAATATATTCAGCGGCTTTTTCGCCGGCTGCTTTTTTACCGATATCTGTTTGCATGGAACAAATATAGCTATTCAGGGTTAGCTAACGATATCTTGCAGGAGAAAATGCATCAATATCAATACTTGTTTTACGGTTATCCGCCAGTTCCGCCAACAGCTTACCGGTAGCGGGGCCCAGGCTGAGGCCCATCATAGCATGGCCTGCGCCCATCAGCAGATTAGTATAGGCAGGCGCGTAGCCGATATAGGGCAAGCCGTCGGGCGAGCAGGGGCGGCAACCACTCCATACCTGTTTTTTATCGGGCATTTGTACCGGGAGATCGGGGAAATAACGGTTCACTGAATCTACGATCCCTGCCACACGGTTCATATTTACCTGGTCGTTTACCGGCGCTACTTCCATGGTACCGCCATACCGTAAACGGTTGCCCATGGGCGTAAGCGCCACCCGCGCTTCGCAGAGGATAGCGGGGATATTGAGGTTGATGGCCGGGGCATCCAGCGTAACCGAATAGCCCTTGCCTGGCATCATAGGCAGTTGCATCCCCGCCAAACGCGCTACTGCAGGGCTCCAGGAGCCGGCAGCCAACACGAATATATCGGCTGTATGGGTTTCCTGCCCGGTGATCACCTCCGTTATTTTATTGCCGCTGGTCCTGATCTTTGTTACCTCTCTTTCCGGCAGGAACCGTACCTGTTGCTGTTGCAGGTATTGTATCAGCTGCTGCATGAGGTCATTCGGATAAAGGTGGCCATCGCAGCGGTAATGCACGCCACCCAGCACATCCAGCTGCAGCTGCGGTTCCAGCGCCTGTAATGCAGCTTTATCCAGCACGGCGGCATCAAGGCCCATTGTATTGGCCTGTGCGGCGAGGTGCGCCTCTTCTTCCGCTACCGCTTCCGTTTTATAATACATGATGATGCCTTTGCGTTCCAGCCCGAAATCGAAACCGGGCTGTTTCGCCAGCGATGTATAAAGCGAGCGGCTGAAGAGGTTAATATCCAGCAGCGGCTTTGCCGAAGCTTCCACATGCTTTGCCGTGGCGCTTTTCATAAATTTCAGTCCCCAGCCGATGAGCTGTTTGTTCAGCGATGGCTTTACATAGAACGGGCTTTTGCTGCTGAACATCCACCTGATGCCCTGTGAGATGATACCCGGCGCAGCCAGTGGTACGAAGTGACTGGGCACGATCATACCCATATTACCATAGGAACAGTTGTTATTGAAATCTCCTTTATCGAGCACGGTTACTTCCCACCCACTTTCGTTCAGGTAATAAGCGGTACAAAGGCCGATAATTCCACCACCGATGACGATTGCTTTCATGTTGTAATAAATTAGATCACCTGGAATCCGTGTACATACGGGTCTTCATCGTCCAGTATAATAGTGTTGTAGCCGGTTACCATTGCCCAGCCTTCTATGCCCGGCACAATAGCGGGTTTACCGTCAATGGTGGTTTCTTCTTCGATGGTACCGATGAACTGTGAGCCGATGATGCTTTCATGGATAAAGCGATCACCTTTCTTCAGTTTTCCCTTAGCGTGCCATTGCGCCATCCTTGCGGAGGTGCCGGTACCGCAGGGAGAGCGGTCGATGGCTTTATCGCCGTAGAACACAGCATTGCGTGCGGTGGCATCAGGGCTGATAGTAGCGCCGGTCCACAGGATATGGCTCAATCCTTTGATGTGCTCATTTTCGGGATGCACGAACGAGTAATTTTCGTTTAGTCTTTTCCGTAATTCGCGGCTCCAGGACACCAGCTGATCCGCCGTGTGGTGTTCCAGTCCCTTGAAATTCTCCTGCGGGTCCACAATAGCGTAGAAGTTACCGCCGTAAGCCACATCTACCTTCAGTAACCCAAGATCCGGGCATTCAACTTCCAGGCTTTCTGCAGCGAGAAAAGATTTCACATTGGTGAGCTTCACCGATTTCACTTTCTTCCCTTCCCTCACGTAACTCACCAGTACCAGTCCTGCCGGGGTTTCCAACCGCAGTTGTCCCGGTACTTTGGGATTGATCAGGCCCTGTTCAATGGCGATGGTCACAGTACCAATGGTACCATGACCGCACATAGGCAAACAGCCGCTGGTTTCAATATATAATACGCCGGTATCGTTCGCTTCATCGGATGGCGGGTACAGGATACTGCCGCTCATCATATCATGGCCGCGGGGCTCAAACATGAGCCCTTTACGGATCCAGTCGAACTCCCGGAGAAAATGCAGGCGTTTTTCCATCATGTTGTTTCCCTTCAGCGCCGGGCCGCCTCCGGCAACCAGTCGAACCGGGTTGCCGCAGGTATGTGCATCTATGCAAAAAAAAGTATTGGTCGACATAAGCATTCAATATTTTAACGACTAACGGTGTCTTTCGTCAACTGACCGTTTATTTTTCTCCAGATGCCTAAAGGGTTTTCATCTTTCAGCGCATCCGGGAGCAGCTGCTGTGGCCAGTCCTGGAAGCATAGCGGTCTTGCGAAACGTACAATTGCCGAAGCGCCTACAGATGTACTTCGTATATCCGTGGTAGCGGGGAACGGGCCGCCGTGATGCATAGCGTAACCGGGTTCCACGCCCGTAGGCACATTGTTGAGGATCACCCTGCCGGCTTTCTGGCAAAGGGTTTCCACTGCTTCCGCGTATGTTTGCAGGTCCGCCTCCGTAGCCATTACCGTACCTGTTAGCTGACCATGTAAATGTAATAACAAGTTTAATAGTTCCGCATCGTCTTTACATACTACCAGTAGTGAAGACGGCCCGAATACTTCCTGCTGCAGTTCATCGTTCGCTATAAAATCGTGCGCCGCCACGCGATAGAGGGCCGGGGCTCCTTTCACTGCATCTTTCTCCCGTGGGCCGGCAAACAATGTTTGCACTCCTTTCCTGCGTGCCAGTTGTTCCCTGTTCTCATAATAGTGATAGCAGATGCCCGGATTGAGCATGGCAGCAGGCTGGATAGCCGCCATTTCCTTTTGCAGCGAAGCAGCAAACTGTTCTGTGGCCTCACCGGCCAGGGTAATGAGCAGACCGGGATTGGTGCAGAACTGCCCTGCGCCTAATGTAATAGATTGCGCATATTGTTGCGCTGTTTGCTGCGCAGCTGCTGCCAGTTTACCGGGTAGCAGCAATACCGGGTTGATGCTGCCCATTTCCGCATATACAGGAATGGGCTCCGCCCGCTGGTTCACTGCATCGAAGATAGCCATACCCGCCTTAAACGAACCGGTGAAACCGATAGCCTTGATGCCGGGATGTTTTACCAGCTGCTGCCCCAGCAATGCACCGGTACCATTCAGGCTGGAAAACACGCCATCCGGCATACCGCAGGACTGCGCCGCTTTTTGTATCGCTATAGCCACCAGTTCATTGGTGCCCAGGTGCGACTCATGGGCTTTCACGATCACCGGGTTCCCTGCTGCCAGTGCAGAAGCGGTATCGCCACCTGCAGTAGAAAATGCCAGCGGAAAATTGCTGGCAGGGAATACAAGAACAGGGCCGAGTGGCACCAGCATTTTTCGTATATCCGGCCGCGGTAGTGGCGTACGTTCAGGCTGTGCAGGATCTATCACCGCTTCCACCCAGGAACCTTCCCGCAGTACCGCTGCAAACAGGCGAAGCTGGTTGGCTGTGCGCATACGTTCCCCGGTGATGCGCGCCAGCGGCAGGCCTGATTCTGCCACGGCTCTTTCCAGCAGCGGATCGCCGATGGCAAGTATTTCCGTAGCAATAGCTTCCAGGAACAGCGCACGTTGTTCAGGGGAAGTATGACGATAAGTTTTAAAAGCGGCGGCAGCTTTTTCCACTGCCTGGTTTACCTCCGTTGCGGTGGCCGTTGAAAACGTTTCAGGCAATACCGCATTGCTAACGGGATCGAATGCACGAAGTGTATCCATTCCCGTAGCAACTGAGGTAAAGCCAATGATATTTTTGCCTGTTATCATGCAGGAAGTTTTAAATAATCCGGCAGTTGGGGGCGGTTAGCCAATCCCGTTTTAATTACATTTTCCGCGTAGGCCAGGTCCGCTCCCACCGGGATTAACCGGGGCGCGCGTACATGAGTAGTGCCGATGCCGGTGGCTGTAGCTGCCAGTTTGATATATTGTACCAGTTTAGGATCAATGTCAAGCTCCAGCAGTGGCATGAACCAGCGGTAGATAGCCAGTGCTTCTGCAATACGGCCTGCTTTTACCAGGCGGTAAATAGCTACTGTTTCCTGTGGGAAAGCGTCTACCAGTCCGGCTACCCAGCCGTTGGCGCCCAACACCAGGCATTCCAGCGCCAGTGTATCCACACCGCAGAGGATACTGAAACGGTTGCCAAAGCGGTTGATCATGCGGGTTACATTGGTAGTATCTCTTGTAGATTCTTTCACCGCCTGGATATTAGGCGCTTTTGCCAGTTCTTCAAACATATCCAGGGTAACCAGGATCTTATAGTCGACCGGGTTATTATAAATCATCACCGGTAGCGAAGTACTGCCAGCAACAGCAAGGAAGTAGGCAACTGTTTCGCGGTCGTCTGCCTTATAACGCATGGGAGGCAGCAGCATGAGCCCTGCCGCACCGGCTTCCTCTGCTGCTTTTGCGCAGGCGATAGCCGCTGAGGTGGTTTGTTCAGCAATATTCATTACTACCGGTACTTTACCGGCCAGGAAAGTTACCGCATGTTTTACAAGCGCATACTTTTCTTCGTTCTGTAAACTGCTGGCTTCTCCCAGCGAGCCGCCGAGAATAATACCATTAACACCTGCATCGATTTGTGCCTGCAGGTTTTTGTCGAACATCTCATAATCAATATGATCATCCGCAGTAAAAGGGGTAAGCAGTGCGGGAAATACGCCTTGCCAGTTAATTGCTGCCATTTTTCCTATCTTTTTTTATGTCAACAAAAATAGCCGCAGAGGCCCGATAGCATGCTGCTGTAATTAATCAATAGTACGCAGATTTTAACCGAAAAAACGCTTCTTCTCCCGATATTTAAAAAATATCCGCGTACTATCATTCATCTTAATTTTTGGAAATCTAGCATAAGTCTGCTAATTTTTGCCCTGAATAAACCATAAAACATTGAAAGCACCCATTATACTGGCTATAGCGGCGCTGTTACCGCTTACCCGGCTTACTGCGCAGGATTCAACAGCCATTAAAGCCATTAACCCGGCCGGTTTCGCCCGGCATATCAGCGTACTTGCCTCCGATGCCTTTGAAGGCCGCAAACCCTTTACACGGGGAGAAGACAGCTCCATTCAATATCTTGCCGCGCAATTTAAGCAGCTGGGATTAAAGCCAGGTAATGGCAACAGTTATTTCCAGGAAGTACCGATGGTATCCATCAGTTCCAAACCCGCCGGTAACCTGGTGATAAAAGGCCCTAATGGCGAATTATCATTACAGTACCTGGAAGATTTTGTAGCAGCCACCCGCCGTGTCCAGGAACAGGTAACCATTCCCACGAGTGAACTGGTATTTGCCGGCTACGGGATTGTAGCGCCCGAATATAACTGGAACGATTACAAAGGACTGGATGTAAAAGGCAAAACGGTGATTGTGATGATCAACGATCCCGGCTTTGCAGACAGCACGCTGTTCAAGGGCCGCGTTATGACCTATTACGGCCGCTGGACCTATAAATTTGAAGAGGCATCACGACAGGGCGCTACCGGCGTGATCATCATCCATGAAACAGCGGCAGCCAGCTATCCCTGGAAGGTAGTACGCAGCGGCTGGTCCAACTCCAAGCTGCACCTGCAAACGGCCAATAATAATATGCATCGTACCGCACTGGAAGGCTGGATCACGCTGGATGCAGCAAAGAAGATCTTCCAGCTGGCCGGCGTATCGCCCGGTATTATGCAGCAGGCCAGGACAAAAGGTTTCAAGCCGGTAGATCTTCATTTAAATACATCTCTTGTTATCAATAACACTATTAAAAAATCTACTTCGCATAATGTGCTGGCAGTGCTGCCCGGCGCCAAACGGCCGCAGGAATGTGTAGTATATTCCGCTCACTGGGATCATTTTGGTATAGGCGAGCCCGTTAAAGGAGATTCCATTTACAACGGCGCTGTAGACAATGCCACCGGTACCGCAGGACTGCTGGAACTGGCCACCGCCTTTACAAGACTGCCACAGGCGCCGGCCCGCTCCATCCTGTTCCTATCCGTTACCGGGGAAGAACAGGGGCTCCTGGGATCGGAATATTATGCCGCGCACCCGGTATTCCCGATGGAGAAAACCGTAGCAGACATTAACCTGGATGTGCTCAATACGTTTGGCCGTACCCGTGATATCACGATAATTGGACATGGACAATCAGAGCTTGATGAATACGCCCTGCGCGCTGCCCAAAAGCAAGGCAGGATCACCATTCCGGAAGCCAATCCTGAAGGCGGATGGTTTTTCCGCTCCGACCATTTCAACTTCGCCAAGAAAGGCGTACCGGGGTTATATATTGGTCCTGGTAACGATGCATTAGGCCATGAACCCGGCTGGGGCAAAGAACAAACGGCAGCGTATAACCGTTTGCGTTACCACTCCCCTGCCGATGAATTTGACCCCAACACCTGGAACCTCGACGGCATGGTAGAAGACATCCGCCTCCTGTTCGATGTTGGCTACCAGCTCAGCAATGAAAGCGGATTTCCCGCATGGAAGAAAGGATCAGAGTTTAAAGCATACAGAAAATAACTACAGACATGGTTTTATTCGGATTGATAATGATAGGGCTTATCCTGCTACTGTACTTCCAGAATATGTACAGTCGCCGGAAAAGAAAGAAAACAGCCGTACCTGATGGGTACCAGTCGTTGTTAAAAGAACATGTTCGCTACTACCAGCAACTGCAACCTGCCGACAAAACGCGCTTTGAAGCCATGGTACAACGCTTTCTTAAACGCACCAGCATAGAAGGCGTAGGCACGGAAGTAGAACCGCTGGACCGGGTGCTGGTAGCCGCCAGCGGCATCATCCCGATTTTTGGGTTCAAAGACTGGGAATACTTCAATCTTACCAATGTCATACTTTACCCCGATACCTTCGACGAAACCTACCAGTATGAAGGCAATCGCCGTAACATTCTCGGTATGGTAGGTTCCGGTGCACTCAACGGACAAATGATCCTTTCCCGCTCCGCCCTTCGGGAAGGCTTCTCCAACACAACCGACAAAAACAATACCGCCATACATGAATTCGTGCATCTATTGGACAAAACTGATGGCTCCATAGATGGCTTCCCAAGTAAATTGCTGGACCACAGCTACAGCATTCCGTGGATGAAGCTGGTACACCAGACAATTCAGCAAATCTCTGAAGGGCATACAGATATTAATCCTTATGGCGCAATGAATGAAGCGGAGTTTTTTGCTGTGATTTCGGAGTACTTTTTTGAGCGGCCGGATTTGCTGGCAGAGAAGCACCCGGAGTTGTATGGGATGCTGGTGAGGATGTTCAGGCAGGATCCGGCGGGGATGGGGGCGGAGTAAGAGAGACTTGAAATTACTTTTTAACTCCACATAACATCTATTCAATAAATTCCTGTAACATTTTGTTCTTGTATGATTCGAAAATAGATACTTCTTTAGCATTTTTATCTAATAACTTTTCATAAAAAAAGTCATTTTCATTTGACCATTCTTTAAAACTTATAACCTCATTGTTCCGAATATTTAGTTTAGACAAGGATTCTATATTCCTTAATTCTAAATCCCAACATTGAGACACTCTACTATCTATTATTTCGAACAATTCAGCAGGAAATGCTAAAGGATAAGTGGTACTTTCATCTCCAAGTATGTAATAGAAGTAAACATCAAAATATTTAGAGATCGCTAAAACTACATAAATATTACCTTCTGTTATTTCCAATTCAGTATTCTTCGCCCACTCAATAAGCTTCTCATTATGATGATCTGCTTTAATATTTTCTGTAAGACATTTTATTTTCATATTCTAGTCTTTAAATTTAAAATCCGTTAAAAAACCATTTAGAGGATTTCTCAAATAATGAACTACAGACTTTCCTCCTTTAGGCCTTCAGGCCGCATAAACTGGATTCAAATTTTGATTTACCCCCGCTACAAATTCAGTTACTGTCCCAAGGCATATTGACCTATAAACTTAAGGGTAGATCCGACATCTGTTGGAGTCGTCATAAGATTTCAGAAGAAGACCGTAATACCATCCTCCGCGTGGTCGATGCCTTTCTTAAAGAGGCCCAACTGACTACATCTAAAAAATTAAAAGCATAAAGGTTATAAAGCACTGTAAAAGCAAAAACCCGGCGTTGCCGGGTTTTTGCTTAGCGGTCTCTCTCCAATTTAAAAAACTCTTTAAACTTTATACATTCAATTTTAACTTTTGTATTTGCTATAAAAACCCTTGTGGCATTTATATATTTTTCAGGCAGACTACTTGCATTCACACTTTCCTCCCTCCTTATTGTTGCAGTATCCCACTTCTGGACAAGTTGGACAGTGTAATCTGTAAACAACTTCTGCTGGTCAAAAGAAAAACTATTTCTATTATATGTGTAATTGAAACTGCCTTTCTCATTCCATATCCTGCTAACGTAAGTACCACTTTCTATTTCGTAACTCTCAAGTAAATACAACGTGTCAAAATCAGAAGAAATAAAATTCAACTTCCCTTCATTATAGAGCTTTGTTCTTAATTCATGAAAAGTCGTTCCTTTCCACTTTCCTTTTACACCAGTACATCTTTTCTCAATCTCCTTTGACATACTTACAAAACTTTTTCGTGAACAAGAAGAAGTAAAAATTATTAATAAAACAAACAGTGCTAATTTCATGAAACTAAATTTAATAAGTGAAGGCAGGTTGCTTTTGCCCCAATTGCTTATAGTTGGTTGTGCCATTAGGATTGTAATACAAGCTTTGCTGTGTACCCGCCCTTATTAACCTTGTGCTGGGATCTCCATTACCATTTGCATCAACACCGTAATATGCTCGTAGTGGTAATTTGTTCTCTGACCTGATTTGATTCTCTATGTGCGTAGAATATAATTCTGCATTGGGAATAGTTGTTGTGTTACCATTAGCATCTGTAACTGTTCGCCACGTATTTGTATTTTTAGTTCCATTCCAAGTATCTCTTACATGTGCCATCTCATGAGCTAATCCTATAAATGCAGGTCTTGTTGTAGAACCTTTAGTATCTGGCGCACTTGATGTGCCGGTAGGATTCCAGGTTATATAATCTCCTTTATCACCCGCCGCATTTGAAGAACGCTTTACTAATTCAGTGCTGTTAGTGGAAGTCATTAAATCATTAACCAATGTCTTACCTACATCTCCTCCAGTTCGTATTTTGTCAATCGCTGTTGTAGCATCTCCAACGAAAGCTTCTGAACCTGAATAAATAGCTCCGCTACCATCTAAAAATCCATAGGTGCCATTTTTATCCTGCCCGTAATAATATTTATTTTCCTGAATGCTTTGATTTCCATTTGCATCTGTAATGTTGTTTTTAATAACAATCCAAATACTATCTCCATTAACATCAATAATACTAATCGGGTTATTGGCAGCATATTGATAAGGGGATAAAGAATGATATTTATCTGCAAATCTATCTTGCGTAAAGAACCTTCCTATTTGATTGTCATACATCCTCGCGCCGTAGTCCAACCATTCTAAGCCCGAGCCATCAGAGAACTCTTGTCTTTGTTCCTCTTTACCGTTGTATTTATACCGATTTGTTGGAGCATTGTTTAAAGCTTTCGAACTAATCCCCGCCATCGTCAACCCAAACGGATAATAATGCGTTTCCTCCAACAACGGCCCACTCGCCTGTGTCACCACTACATTATCAAAGAACACCTCCTGGGGACTTTCATTACTTGTGTAAACATAAAGAAACCCACTCTTTTCCATCACCATCTTATCCTGCGCTAATGTTTGTAGTTGATCCGGTTCTGCTTTTACTTGTTTAACACCGCTATTACCGTCCACTAATTTAAACTGATCATCAAACAAAACAAAATTAAGATATGCCTTGGGTCTGTTGGTGTTCTGCTGATCAGCTTCCTTTTCTTTAAGGCGCTGGTAATCATTATTATAGAAACTGCTGTTAAACGGCGTTACCGGCTCAGAAGATGCAACACCGTGGGTAGCATCGGTTGAAGCTCCACCACTAAACACTTGTACCAGGTCGGCCAGCATGCTTTCTGCGGGCGCTGATGGCGTATTTTTATTCTGTGGCCCGGTGGATTTATAGAAGGCCTTTGCTCCTATCTGGATCGTATCACCAGCCATTACTCTAAGTACGAGGGAAGGACCGATCTTCTTACCACCACTAACAGCGGTCAGTTTCGATACGGAGGCATTGGTACCTGCACTTTCATCTGATGGATACCCGGCGGGTTTGGCGGAACGGGTGTTATCAATGTTGCTAAACAAAGCCGTCTCTGTTGCAGCAGCCGATGTTTCCATGGTAGCTGCGTACATAGAGAAATCCGTCTGTTCCGTTAATACCATACGCACGTTACCCAGGTGATCCTTTACAAAGTAATCGTATTTAAAGGCAAGCGGCTGGCCCGGTTGAAAAACGGCGCGCACACGCCCTTCTTCATGACCTAAAAACCGGAGGGTATCATTCTGGTAAACAAAGCCATTGAGATAGTCTGTTGTGGTAATCTTAGCCGGGGTAACCGTGTTATCCGTAACGATCTTTCTCAGCTTGCCACCGGTAGCATCATACAGGTATTTAATAACACCTTTCCCGGTGATGGCTATACTATCTGGCAGGTTAAGATGGTTGTAACGGATAGCGGCTATATTTTTATTGTTATCTCTTGTAAGGTTACCATTAACATCGTAGGTATAATCAGCCGTTTCATTGTTACTGATCTCTTTAAAATCACCCAGCTGGCTTTGCGTGTTGTTTGCCCGGTCTGTTACAAAAGATAGTTTATTACTACCTGCAAGATAACCATACTTTAAGCTGTCAATAGTTTGTACAACTGCGCCGTTTAGTCCTTTCTGGTTCATGGACAAGATGTTACCGTTAGCATCATACGACAAGCCGCTTACCGAGAAATTAGCCAGGTTATCTGTCCAGTTGGTGCTGCCTGTATTCTGTTGGGTAAACTGTGCTCCCGTCAAGCGACTGGCTTTATCATAATTATACCCATAAGCGCGTGCAATACCATTACTGCGGCTCTTCCATTTGGTACCGGATATATTACCATTGAATTGAGCAGCAGTAAATCCATAATCATAATTAAGCTCTTGTCCAAACCAGTTAGCTGTGCTTCCTGCTGTTGGAATAAAGTCTTTATTAATTGACCTTAGCCAACCACGGATATTATACTCGTAGTTTAATGTTTCCAGTTGCGTGGTACCTGTTACGCCTAAACGTTTCTTCTTTAGTTGGCCCAGTTCATCGTACTCATTTACAGCTATTGTTCTTTCCAGGTTTACATCATTGTTCAACCGTTTTTTGATATTGAGCAACCGGCCGCCGGCATCATATGCCAGCATGGTTAACACATCGGTTTGAGGAATGCTGCCACTGCGCTGGTTCCGGTGGCGTAAATAAGTACTTAACAACCTCCCGTTAAAATCATACAGGCTGGTAGTTACATCCTGTCCCCCACTAAGGTTATCTGCCAATACCTGGATCAGCCGTCCTTTATCATTGTAGTAATTGGTGGTGGTAAGCCACTGATCCGTACCCAGTACCCTTACTTTTGTACCTGTAACCAGACCCTTTATCATAGTGCTGGCAGTGGATGGTAATGCCTCTGCATTTAAGTTACTTCCGGCCTGGGGTTTGGTGATGTCAGCACTTACATAGTTCTGCTTACCCGCAAAACTATAGCTTTCATAAAAGGTATAAGTCAGCGGTGTTAAGGCGCTGATAGGAATATTTGGCAGTGGGTTGGTAACAGTAACGTTCGCATTGCCGTTAGTAGCAGAGGCATTGATTTCCAGGGTCACGTCTGCACCGGCTCCGGTATCGAAGCCATCTGTAAGTGTAATACTGTTGGTAGCCTGATAGGAGCTGCTGCCATTATGG
>NZ_DATCRD010000046.1:0-12328 GCF_036569185.1 Chitinophaga sp. | reverse complement strand
ACTGGCTCAAAGCCATGCGTGGGGAGGGCGACAAGCCAGTCGCCGCCAGCGCGCTGCTGGAGCTTATTCTCAAAGATCCCTCATTTACTCATTATGTAGTTAGCGTATAATGGAAGCACATATCATCCGGCGATACAGTTTCGACATCACCTACGATTCCAGGCCAAAGGCTTTTGCATTGCAGGATAAAGTGAGCATGCTTTTCCGGCAAAGTATCAGCAACAGTGTGGACGAGCTGCTGCAGCAACTGATCCCGGCGGATATGATGGCTTCTATCGACGGGCTGGTACTGAACATCGGTACTATCCCTGCGAAAGACATGGAAACTGAGCTGCCGGCGAAGATCCTGGCAGCCCTGCAGCAGATGCTTACCGACTTGCTGCATCACCAGCATGCAGGCACCCAGCATAGTATCAACGGGGATATTACCATCCGCAAAGGAGACGACCGGCAACTGGAACTAATGACCTTTTTCCTGTTGCAGGGCGTAATGCCCTGGTGGGCTACTGCCGCTGAGCGCGCACAACCCGGAGAGATCATCCTGCAACTTTCCAGGTCCTCCCCCGGTAAGCTGGCTGATTTTACCCGCAGTATCGGGCAAAGTCGCAGCGTGAGGGAGCGGATGGTGTGGCAGTTTTCCGTTACCGTACTGCAGGCAATTGTAGAGGTGCTGGAGCCCGCGGAAGCGCTGTTTATTATTGCCGGCAGCCGGGAAATACTACTGCTGCAACAACAGCAGCAACTCCTGCATACAGAAACCAGTGAACTGGAAAAGGCGGTATGGCTGTTCATGCTCACCTATCTCATTATGGAGCGGGGCAGTAATTTTAACCGCAAGGAATTTGTGCGCAGCAACCTGTTGCAACTGGCCCGGCATTTCAATCTTTCTTATGATACCCTACTGGGGCTGTTTTACGAAGCCTGGTGGCGCTATAAATCGTCGATGCCTGAAACAGGGTTGGGCAGTTACATCAAATCACTTTTTGACGAGCTAACTGCTACCCCTGAACGAAAATATATTGCCGGCGGCGATCCATCTTACCAAAAGCTCATGGCAGATACGGGGGAACAGATCAGCGTGCTCCGCTACTATTTGCTGTACGGCGCCATTCCGTGGTGGGCGCCGGGCGTTACACCCGCATCGCTGCAGCAGATGTTCCTGAATACCGGTTATCATTCTGCCGCTTCGTTAAAACAGATGTTGCAGGCAGTATTGCAACACCACGCTGCTGCAGGCAGATGGAACAGCCTGATACAAACAAATGCAGCTGCCATAGCAAACACCGGGTATTTAAGGGAGATAAAAAACTGGGCAGACGACACCATTGCTGCCACACCGTTCGCCCCAGACACCGGTATAAAGCGGTTGTTGCTCCGTGATGCGATCCTTCACCTGCTCACCTATGGCAGCATTTCATGGTGGGGTAAAACATATGCGCACTTCTCCCTGAACAGCCTGCTGGAACAGCTGGCGGACCAGCATCCCGATCAAACGCTTACCATACTGGAATATGCCGCCACGCTGCCAGCGGCCATGCAGCGACTGGTAACCGGTGTAAAGCCGGCCGTATTTTTCCGGCTGTTAAAAACCAGTGGTATGAGCACTGCGGTTGAAGAAGTGTACGATAACGTATATACGTTGCTGTTAGCCGTACAACAATTGGTTACCATTACCGCGCAGCCATTGGAGCCTTTTATACTACGGGCCATCTGGCAATCGCTTGCCGCTGCCCGCTACCGCAGGATCAATAAAGATATATTATTACAGCAGCTGTTTCTCCCCGCCTGGTCGGAGGCCCCGGTAGCGGCCCCACGGATGATCCGTTTCCTGTTGCAACAACTGCTGCCTGTTATCAATCATCTTTCCGGGAACACCGTGCTGGCCAGTGATCTCCAGGCATGGACCTTTCCTGTAGCAACAACGCAGGAAACAGAGCGTTTGCCGGCACAGCTACCGGTATCCCCCCAAACCGTTACGCGCTGGTTGCAACAATTCCTTAACACCGGCCTGCTGCCGGAAGCAGCGGGCAACACCAGCGCCGGTTATGCCGCGCGCTTACTGCAATGGTTATACGAATATCATGAAACGCAAATAAAAATACTACAGGACAGTATTACGTTGTCACCTTTACTATTCGTACAACTGGAAGAATTGTTCCTTCAGCTGGAACCGCATATTGAACCGGTAGAAGCGCTGCTGCAACCCTGGCTGGAGAAAATAATTGCAGCAGATCACCTGTTTGCCGGCGGCAGTTCGTTTGCCGGCGGCGGTGTATTTACTACAGGTAATACATCTGCTTCGGGTGCTGCGTTTGCTTCGGGTAACTTCTTTGACGCCGGCAGCAAGATTACAGGCGGCGCCGGCAGCAGGCGACATCAGCCGGCGGTGGCCTTCCGTTCACTGCTGCAACGGATGCAGCGTTACACGGCTATTACTGCGGAGCATCAGCAACAGGAGATACTGGAAGAAGCCAGGCAGCTGCTAACCGTGTTCCTTACCCGGCACCGGTTGCCGGAAAAACTGGGGGCTTTATCTTTATCAGCCGCCAACGAAATCATCAAGGCAGCGGTGATACTGTTGTTTAATGCCGCACCGGGTATCCTTCAGCAGCTCTTCAGTAATTACCGGCAACAGCTGCCAGCAAGACTGCAGGTATACGGATTATTTTCATTTTATGCCGGGGCGCCCGACAGTCATATCCGGCAAAGCCTGGATGTATATGCGGTGCAGGATAGTTTGCTGCTGTTGCAGGAATCCGCCGGCAGCAGCCGCCAGGAAGGTATTACCGACCTGCGTAAGGCCGTTCGTTTTTATAAGCAGCGCAGCCGGCAGGAAAGAAAATTATTCTACAGTAAAATACTACAGCATACCGCGCTCATAGAACAAATGGCGCAGCACCTGAACGAAGCCTCTTTTCTTGACATTATGCAGGATACTCCTCTCGGGTGGACAGCCAACGCCATGGATGCCCTCCATGAGCTGCAACAGCTGCTGGAAGGCATGCTTCCCGGCAGCCAGGAGAAACTACAACTGCAACAGGTATTCCGGCGTTTTCACCTGCTGCTGTTAGGTGCGCATATCCATGTGTATGATGCACGCAGCTATGCCCTCCGCCTGCTTGACTTTATAAAAACGGCGGCGCCGGGCATAGCAGCGGTACTGCTGGCCCGGCTGGTTAAAAATGCGCAGCAACCGGCATTACTATCCTATACGCATATACGTAATTTGATGCCGGCATTACAGCAGGAAGCACAATTATCCGTTAACACCGAACGGCACCGGGCGTTGCTACGGGAAAGCCTCTACGAAAAGGACCGGCTGCAAACGGCAGCAGCCATGGTAAATGAACCGGAAGCCCCGGCCCGGGAACCGGAGAGTTGGTCAAAGGTGAAGAAGCCCCCACTGGACACCATTTATACCGGCAACGCCGGCCTCATCCTACTGCATCCTTTTATTCCCTATGGCTTTAAACGGGTTGGCCTGGTAAACGATGAAGGCTTCGTAAACAGGGAAGCGCAACATCGCGCGGTGCACCTGTTGCAGTACATGGCTACAGGGAAAGAGGAACATGCAGAACATGAACTGGCGCTTAACAAAATACTATGCGCATTACCGCTGGAAGAACCGGTACCGGCAGAAATACTACTGACAGCAGAAGAAAAACAACTTTGCGAAGAATTATTGAAAGTAGTGATACAGCGTTGGGAGAAGATGAACAACTCCTCCGTGGAAGGCTTCCGGGCCGCCTTCCTGCAGCGCGATGGTGCGCTATGGGAAAAAGAGGGCGACTGGTGGCTGCGGATAGAAGAACGGGGATATGACCTGATACTTCAAACCCTACCATGGGGCATTGGTATGATCAAAGCTCCCTGGATGGAAAAAACAATATATACAGAATGGGCGTACAGTTAACAGCAGCCAATGCGGCTGCATTGGAAAAAGAGCTGGAATGGTTCCGCTTACTGGCTGCGGCGCGCATGCAGCAATACTTCCAGCAAACGGCAACAGCATACCCTGCCGCACCGGATCTCACGGAAGACACTTCCGTGTATGCGCAGATCATCAAACACTATAGCATGTCGCCCGCTGAACGGATCATCCTGTTGCTGGCATTGATACCGCATATACAACCGGAGCTGCTGGATATTTTCTTTGTGAAGAACGCTACGTACGACAGGGGCTTTACAGAATTCGGCGGCATTAAAGGCCAGACCCACGGCGGCTTCCTGCCCACGGGTGAAACGGCGGCGTTCCTGCTGGCAACAGATGGTTTGCAGCAACGCTTTAACCTGATCCGGTATTTCAGCCCTGATCATTTTTTCAGCAAACACCAGATCTTACGTCTCGCCCCCTCCGGTGACGAGCCACTGCTGAGCGGTACGCTGAACCTTTCCCAGGAATACCTCAGCCTGTTTACACAAGGCGTGGCTCACCGCCCGGATTACAATACACAGTTCCCCGCCAAACGCATTGAAACGGGCCTCGACTGGCAGGACCTGGTACTGGAGCCGCACGCCATGGAAGAAGTGGAAGATATCCGCACATGGATAGAACATGGTACAACGCTTCTGCACGACTGGGGCATGAGCCATAAAATAAAACCGGGCTTCCGTAGTCTTTTTTACGGGCCACCGGGAACGGGAAAGTCGCTCACCGCCTGCCTGCTGGGGAAAACATTTAATATGGAGGTATACCGCATCGACTTATCGCTGGTGGTATCAAAATTTATCGGTGAAACGGAAAAGAACCTGGCCCGGGTATTTGACAGGGCAGTGAACCAGCAGTGGATCTTATTCTTTGATGAAGCGGATGCTTTGTTTGGGAAACGCACCCAAACGTCTTCCTCCAACGACCGTTATGCCAACCAGGAAGTGGCTTACCTCCTGCAACGGGTAGAAGATTTCCCTGGTGTGGTGATATTGGCCACCAACCTGAAAGCCAATATAGACGAAGCATTTGCACGACGTTTTCAATCCATGATCTATTTTTCCATGCCGGGACCGGAGCAGCGGTTACGCATCTGGCAACAATCGTTTCCTCCGCATATATCGCTGGAAGATAAACTGAACCTGGAAGATACCGCGCTCAAATACGAAATGGCCGGTGGTACTATTATCAATGTAGTACGCTACAGCTGCCTGATGGCGTTGAAGCGGGGCGATAAAACCATCCGGCAGAAAGATGTGCTCGCAGGCATCCGCAAGGAGTTTGGAAAAGATGGGAAGATCGTATAGGCTACACCGATACCAGGTTCTCCACTCCTGCCTGTTTTCTTAAATTCATCAGCGCATACCGCACCCTGCCCAGTGCAGTATTAATGCTGATGCCAATGGTTTGTGCCATTTCCTTGTAACTGAGATCGGCATAATACCGGAGAATGAGGGCTTCCCGCTGCAGCCCGGGGAGGCGGTCGAGCATCGTATTGATTTCCTCGGTGACTTCTGCACGGATCATATGATGTTCGCGGCTATGCTCTGTCAGTTCCATATAATCACCCAGTTCATCGTTATAACTGACAATAGTATTCGGTCGCTGATGCGCTTTCCTGAAATGGCTGATACAGGCGTTATGCGCTATTCTCACGGCCCATGCCAGGAAACGGCTGTTATCAACGTAGTGGCCTGATTGCAATGCATTCACAATCTTTATAAATACTTCCTGGAAAATATCTTCCGCCAGGCTCCTGTCTCTCACTAATAAAATAATAGTAGTAAAGATCCTGTTCTTATGACGGTACACCAAAGTGGTAAAGGCTGCATTATTTCCTGAAATATACAGATGGATCAGTTCCTGGTCGGTAAGGTTACTATATGGGTTCATACACGGTTTCATAAATTTTGGTCAATGAATGTTTTTAATGGGGCCGCCCTGAAAAAGGCAGCCCTTATATATCTGGTGGTTGTATTAGCCAACCTAGTCCTTGAGATTTAAATATTTTTTCACCTGGCTGTAATCGTTCCAGTCGATGCCTGCGGCAGACCTGGCAGCTACCCCACCAGGAACAATTACATACCTGTATTGATAACGTTTATCAGTAGACGTAGTACTGATAGGCGCATTCGCGATCAGGTCTATACCGCTGGTATATGCCACGAATCTTACCAGGTATCCATACTCATCTACATACGGTAAGGGCTGTACGAAAGAATTAGCGGCAGTACCTAAATTGATATATACATTGATGGATGCATTAGCCAGTAAAGGAGCGGTTAACTTTGGTACATCCAGGCTGGCGCCATAGATGATGGTATTGATGGTACCATTCTGGTTCAGGATGGTATCTGCAGGTGCAAAAGCAACGTCCAGCCAGGCGGAATAAATAACATTGGCGGTACCTGTTGCGCCTGAATCACCTTTAGGACCTGTGGGGCCGGGTATACCTGAAGGTCCCGGAGGGCCGGCCGGGCCTACAGGGCCTTGTTCTCCGTCTTTGGAGCAGGCAGCAAAAAATAGTACAACCGCAGTGATCAATGCATAGGGCATAAAGCGTGTAACCTGTTTCATAATGACAATTGTTTGTTTTGTTTTTTTATTTAATAATGAAAGATGAAAAAGTGAATGGCGGCTACCATACGTTCCGGGGACAGGTATCTCCGTACTTGTTACCCAGCAGGAAACCGATCATGATCTCATGGGTGCCCCTGCTTACCGTATTGAGGGATGACGCCGTATAGTCGTACGAGTAGCCGATGTTAAACTGCGAACTGATATTAACCCCAAACATGGCCGCCACCCCGTCGTTCACCCGGTAGGAAGCGCCCAGCCAGAGGCGGTCGCGGTACATAAACCGGGCATTGATATCCACGCTGAAGGGCATGGCTGTGATCATTTTCAGCATCACCGACGGCATTACATTCAGATCATCGTTTATCCATAACCGGTAGCCGGTAGTAAAGAATAAGTGCGGTACCAGTTTACCACTGTATAAAGAGTCGCCCACCACTTTACCGTTGTCGAATCCTATTTGCTGGGGAATGATGTTCTGTACAGATAAGCCCGCAAAGTAATCCGCGGAGTATAACCACAGTCCTGCGTTCACTTCCGGCTTCCACTTATTCAATACGCCGGAGCTGCTGCCCAGTACCGGATCGGAAGGATCGAAGAACTCCACCCGGCTGGCATCCAGGCTCACCTGCTGCATGCCGATCCCAATACCAGCGCTTACACTTGTGCGGGGCGACAGGTTAATATGATGCGCATAGGCGCCTGTAACAGAGAAGCGGTTCAGCGGGCCGGTTTTATCGTTCAACACGGTGAGGCCCACACCCGGATGCGGAGGCGGCGTGGTATAATCCTGCCAGTAGGCTTTCCCCCGGGGATTACTCCCTTCCGGATCAAAACCGGTGGGCGAAGCCGTACTATAATCCGATTTACGCAGCGGTCCCTGCAGGGTCATATAGGTGGTTACCGGCGCCCCTTTCATCCCTACCCACTGGTGCCGGTGACTAAAACGCAGGTCCCAGTAGTTTTCAATACCGGCCAGCGCAGGGTTAATGATAAAAGGATTCATGATATACTGCGTGTAATGCGGTTGTTGCTGTGCATGGATAATCTGCAGCAGCAAAACGAGCAAGCCTGTGAGCACAATGTTTTTCATGGATCAGTGATTTTGGGTTAAACAGCCGGGCTGTTACTTTTTGATGATGGTAAATGCCGTTCTCCTGTTCTTTTGTCTTCCTTCCGGGTTATCACTGCCATCTTCCAGGGTATTAGGCGCCACCGGCTGCGTATCGCCGTAACCTATATAAGTAAGCCTGGATCTGCTGACGCCTTTGCTAACCAGGTATTCCACGCAGGTTTTTGCACGGGCTTCCGACAGGCGCTTATTAAATGCTGGCTTGCCCTTGCTGTCTGTATGCGCGCTTAGTTCTATCTCCATACCAGGGTTGGCTATAAGCAGCTCTGCAAGCTTATCCAGGGAAGGGAAAGAGCCTTCCTGCAGCGTGGCCTTATTGAAATCGTAGTACACATTTTCCAGTACTACCGGCGCTTCCGGCGTTACCAGTTTGGTAAGGCACAGCACCGGCACTGTCATGGCGGCGGTATCCTCATCCGGCGGCACAGTTATATGCTGCGCATTGGACGTATAACCGTCTGCGTTAGCTACTGCCTTTAGCGGGAGGAAATCGGGCACTGTAAACGTATAACTGCCATCAGCTGCTGTGGTGTGGGTATACACCACTTTGTTGTTCACTGTGTCAATCACATTAACAGCGGCGCCGGCCAGCGGTGTATTATTATCACAGGATACAACGATACCGCTCAGTTGTTTCGGTGGACGGTTCTTATGTACAAAGAACAGTTCCAGGCAACATTCTGCGGCACGGTCGGTGCCTAGCAGTACATCATCCAACAGGTTCTTATTATTACTCCTGCTGGTAAAATAAATATCATCCTTTACCGAGTTAACCGGGTAGCCCATGTTCACCGGTATCTTCCAGGATCCTGGCTTTCCTTTGCTGGAAAAGAAATCGTATCCCCCCATACCGGTGCGGTTATCTGCAGAAAATACCAGCGTTTGCGTAGCGGCATGATAAAACGGCGCCTGTTCATTTCCGGCAGTATTGATCACATCGCCGAGATTAGCAGTTTGCAAGGGTTTCCCTGATTCGTCGAGTATGGCATACCATAAATCAAAACCACCATAACCATCGGCCCTGTCGCTCGCATACAGCAACGTTTTACCATCCTCCATTAAATAAGGCTGCTGGGTATTATTCCCTGCTGCATTTACCATGGGATCCATGATCACGGGATCGCTCCAGTTGTCGCCGTTCTTATGCGATACATAAATAGCAGAAACCTTTTTACCATGATCAATATGCCAGCGTGTAAGGAATAGCAGTTCCCCGTTGGGCGACAAACACGCGGCGCCCTGGTGCAAGCCCTGGGGTTGGTCGAGTTTCAGCAGGCGGATATTGGATACCTGCCCGGCTTCATAATCGGCCGTATACAGGCGGTTGATATAGGTATGATTTTTCTGGAAAGAGCTATCGGGCCGGGTTGACGTGAAAATAAGGTGACTGGCATCGCTCCACAGCGGCGCATAGCTGGCGCCGGTGGTATTCAATGCAGCTGGGGCCTTCTTCACATTGTATTCCGACAGGTCTTTCTTATTCAGCTGCGCCGTTATAAATTCAAGGTTCTGCAATTCGCGTGTAGCCGCTTCCGTGAATTTATCTTTAGCAGTATAGCTGCCCAGGAAATTCTTAAACGCCTGGGCGGCTTCCTCATACTTAGCCAGTGCGCGTAAAGACACCGCGTAGTAGTAAGGCGCCAGTGGAAAGCCTGCGTTGTCCAGTTCCATTACAGATTCATAATAAGGCGCCGCCTTACCGTAATTATGAAGATTACGGTAGCTCTCCGCCAGTTTGTATACCGCCTGCTGTTCACTGCTCACCTTTGCTGTTTTATTTTTCACTACCGACACCGCCGCATAAGGTTTATAGGTATCCGGCTTTACCGTTCCGGTACGTGAGCCCAGGTACTTTTCATAATAGGTAGCCGCCGAATTGTAGTCCTCTTTACTGTAGTACTGATCTGCAGCCTTCAGGTAGTTGTAGGTAAACTGTGCATTCGACATCATACCGGCCAACAACCATGCGGAAGTAAATAATATTTTTTTCATGAGATCGGGTTGCTTTTAAAAGTTGATTACAATCGTGGACAAACAAATTCTACGTCCGGCGTTCTTATAGATCTGCGGCCAATGAACGTGAGCGATATTTCAAAGCTATTGGAGCCGTGCGCCATTTTGCTGAGATCAGAAGTATTGATATCATAGCTGGCGCCCAGCATCATGTTCTTATAAATAAAACCGGCGTGCGTGGTCACCGCATCTTTATAGCGGTAATTCACGCCCAACAGGAAATCCGTACCGGCAGCGGCATTCAGCTGCCCGTAAGCGCCGATCATTTTCTCCTGTGCAGGGCCCTGCTGCATGAACAGGAAGTTGGGCGTGATGCTGAGTATTTCAGACAATGTTAATTTCACACCGCCATGTACGTTGAAACGCATCGGGAAACGGGCGTCCCCTTTAGCGCTGAACTGGTCTTGTGGTTTGGTGAGATGCATTACCGAGAAACCGCCGTAGATGTTAAAATTCTTCCCGGGCGTAGCATCATAATACAGCGCGCCGGCGCCCGCATCAAAAGAGGCGGCGGAATTACGGGTAAGCACATCCGATACGGGGTTACCGGGATTGTAACCGGTAACAGGATTCCATTGCTCTCCATAAGTGAGCTTGGAAGGATCGAACCTGCGCTGGATAAAGCCCAGCTGCAATCCGAAATTTAACTGGTGGTAATGCGATGGATCCAGTTTCACCCCCGTGTAGGCAGCGCTTACATAGGCAGTGGTGTAGTTATATCCACCATCACCGGCAGTTTGATTTAATACGCTGGCGCCTATATTGATATTCTTTGCGGTGGGTATTTCCCCGCTCACGCCGTAGGTTTTAAAGGGACTGATGTTTCCCCACTGGGTACGGTAGATAGCCGATATGCGGTAGTCGCCATCGAACACTCCGGTAAGCGCCGGGTTTAACCACGACGGATATACGTAATACTGGGAAAAGTGCGGGTCTGCCTGCGCCATGAGCCGGGTACCGGAACATAGTGCAGCAGCAAGGACAATGAAGGTTGCAATAACGGTTCTCATCTGCAATACAGTTTTATGTGAATGATTTACTTTACCTGATAATGGTGACGTATCCTGTTACAGGCGCCATTCCCGGCCGGAGCCTGATTATATAATAATAAGTGGCCAGGGGTAGCTGGTTGCCTTTGAAAGTGCCATCCCACGGAAGGCTGTAGCCGGTAGAGCGGTATACCCTTTGCCCGTAGCGGTTAAATACT
Organism: Chitinophaga sp.; assembly: GCF_036569185.1. GTDB lineage: Bacteria > Bacteroidota > Bacteroidia > Chitinophagales > Chitinophagaceae > Chitinophaga. The sequence continues at coordinate 1,471 of NZ_DATCRD010000046.1, read as the reverse complement.
TCCACGGTGCTTTCTGCATAATCAGCCAGGTTGCTGATGATCCAGGTGTCGTTCACACCATCTCCGTTGGGAGAGAAAGCATTTGGCGGCGCTACGGGTTTCAGCACCTTTACCGTCATGGCATCGCGGGCCATACAACCATGCTTACCGGTAGCGGTGAGCGTGTAGGTGGCATCGTGCATGGCGGGGATTACCGGCGACAGCAACGTAGGGTCGGGGAAGTCGGCAGCTGGATCCCAGGCAAACGTAAGGTTCACGGAATCGTTGGCTACCGGTTTAAAGCTCACAAGGGTTCCCTGCGCTACCACAAAGGAGGGCCCCGCATCAATGACAGGCTGGAGGTATACGATCACTTTACTGCTAAAAGCAGATGATCCGCAACCCGACTGATTTGCTACCTGCAACTGCACACTGTATTCACCAGGTGCGGTATATTTTTTTACCGGGTGCTGTGCTGTAGAAGTGGTGCCATCTCCAAAGCTCCACTCCCATTTATTAATGGTACCGGTAGGATCTGTGCTCTGGTCAGTAAATACATTATCAGCGCCCTGGCAAAGCGTATCGGGCGTTACTTTAAAGGAAGCCACCGGCTGCCCATAGAAAGCGCTTAATGTTTTGGTGGCCGAATCTTTACAGCCATAGGCCGTAGTAGCCACCAGTTTCACATCAAACGGGCCAAAGGCTTTGTACTTCCAGGTGGGGTCTTTGGCTGAAGAGCCAGTACCGCCATCGCCGAAACTCCACTGGTAAGAAAGGGTCGACTTATCCTTCGCTGTAGTAAGGTTTGTAAATACAGCAGTACCATCCGGCATGCATACTTTCGATGGTAACGTGAAATCTGTTACCGGCAGCTCATGCACTACCACTATGGATTTAGCCGTATCACTGATACAATTATGATCACTAACCGCCACCAGTTTCACGAGGTAGCTGCTGTCTTTCTGGTAAGTGATGCTAAACGGATTGTTGTTGGTGTTGTTCCTCAGGGTACCGTTTGCCAGGTCCCATTTCCAGTTGGTGATAGTACCTACGGAGATGGCAGACTGATCGGTGAACACTGTATTTTGTCCCAGGCACAAATCTGCTGTAGCAGCGAAAGCTGCTGCCGGTTTGGGAAATACTACCTGCGTGGTGGAAATCGAATCTGTACAGCCGGCGTCGGTGGTAAACACGTACCAGATGGTGTGCGTACCTGCGCCTGCCACTGCCGGTTTGAAATTACCTGTAGAGTCAGTACCCGGGCCGCGGTAGTAACCTTTACCGGCCACGCCGTTCTGTATGGTAGCCTTGCCTATGGCGATGGTACCCGGCGCGTTCACACAAACGCCATTCAGGGCGGCATAGGCCAGTTGTGGTTTTAATTTAAACGTAGCCGTTACCGTAGTATCTTTCGTACAGCCTTTATCGGTAGTTACGCTGTACTTAATACTGTAAGTACCAAACTTCGTATAGGCGTGGGTGGGATCTTTGG
>NZ_DATCRD010000045.1:0-16236 GCF_036569185.1 Chitinophaga sp. | reverse complement strand
CTCTGCGCACTCAGCTCTTTATCCGATGAAACGCCGGAAGGTAAATCCATCGTGGAACTGGCAGGCAAGGAAGTGGTGAGTAAATTATCTGTAAGTGGGGCCAGCCTGGTGAAATTCACCGCGGAAACCCGTAGCAGCGGTATCGATCTGCCCGATGGCAGCCGTATCCGCAAAGGCGCTTATGATGCTATACGCCGGTTGGCAGAGAAAGAAGGATTTTCTTTCCCCGCTGAAACACTGGCTAAAGTAGAATCTATTTCAAAAGACGGCGGTACGCCACTGGTGGTAGCGCTCAACAGCAAAGTACAGGGAGTGATAGAATTGCAGGATATCATTAAACCCGGTATCAGCGAGCGTTTCGACCGCCTTCGTAAAATGGGCGTAAAAACGGTGATGGTAACCGGCGATAACCCGCTTACTGCCAAATATATTGCCACCAAAGCCGGTGTGGACGACTTCATTGCGGAAGCCAAACCGGAAGATAAAATGAGCTATATCCGCAAGGAACAGAACGAAGGCCGCCTGGTAGCTATGATGGGCGACGGCACCAACGATGCTCCTGCCCTGGCCCAGGCCGATGTAGGCGTAGCCATGAACAGTGGCACGCAGGCAGCCAAAGAGGCCGGTAACATGGTGGACCTGGACAACGATCCTACCAAGCTGATTGAAATTGTGGAAATCGGTAAGCAATTGCTGATGACACGCGGCACTCTCACCACCTTCTCCATCGCCAACGACGTAGCAAAATATTTCGCTATCGTTCCTGCCTTGTTTGTGGCATCTATACCTGCGTTACAAGGTATCAATATTATGAAACTCCACAGCCCTGAAACAGCCATCCTGAGCGCGGTGATATTTAATGCTATCATCATCCCGATGCTGATCCCGCTGGCATTACGCGGGGTGGCTTACAAGCCGATCGGCGCCAGTGCGTTGCTTCGCCGCAACCTGCTGATCTACGGTGTAGGCGGTATCATAGCGCCTTTCATCGGTATTAAACTGATTGATATGCTGATAGCGCTTTTCATGTAATTATAAACTGATAAAATTTAAAGAGATGAAAAAATATCTTTGGCCTTCTGTAAAACTCACTGCTTTACTCGTGGTATTACTGGGAGGATTATATCCGCTGTTCATTGCCGCTGTAGCCAAAATGGCTCCCGGCGGCGGCGATGGTATCAAAGTAACACATAACGGAAGAGTAGTGGGTTATGAAAACATTGCACAGAAATTCAGTGACGATAAATATTTCCAGCCCCGCCCTTCTACCGTAGATTATAACGCCGCCGGTTCCGGTGGTTCCAATAAGGCGGCCGGTAACCCGGATTACCTGAAAACAGTGCAGGAAAGGATCGATACCTTTATGGTGCATAATCCTGATATTAAAAAAGAGGACATCCCTGCAGAACTGGTTACCGCTTCTGCCAGCGGATTAGACCCACACCTCACTCCAGCTGCGGCTTATATACAGGTACCACGTGTGGCGAAGTTAAGAGGTATCCCAGCCGATAAACTGAAACAACTGATCGACGCTAATACCCAGGGGCCTTTAATGGGGCTGTTTGGTTTATCTACTGTAAATGTGTTAAAGCTGAACATAGCGCTCGATGATATGAAATAAGACGCTGTCCTTTTATTCCTTTAACCTGTGAATGTCCTGTGAAAATCTCTTGGCTGGTAATCTGTCGCAGCAGGTTACCAGTGATTCAACTCACGCGAACCTATATATTTAAAATGAAGAAAATTTTATTACTGGCCGGCGCCCTGGCAGCTGCTATTACTATGTTTGCACAGGATGCTCCGCCACAAGAAAAAGAGAAAGGAAAAGTAACCTTTTCCGGCTATGCCGAAGCCTATTACAGCTATGACCTGAACAACCCGGAGAATCACACAAAGCCCGGGTTCCTGTACAACTACAACCGTCATAACGAATTAAACCTTAACCTGGCAATGGTGAAGGCTGCTTACACGTCAGACAGGATACGGGCCAACGTAGGACTGATGGCAGGCACCTATCCGCAATACAACCTGGCCGCAGAACCTACCCTTATGCAGTATGTATACGAAGCTAACGTAGGTATCCGCGTGGGTAAAAACGTTTGGATCGATGCGGGCGTAATGCCTGCGCATATCGGTTTTGAAAGCGCCATCGGGAAAGATTGCCCCACCCTTACACGCAGCATCCTGGCAGAAAACTCACCTTATTACGAAACCGGCGCCAAAGTAACCTGGACGCCGAATGATAAATGGTCGTTTGCCGCCATGTACCTGAACGGATGGCAAAGGATCAAAAAGGTGGATGGCAACCAAACCCCTTCTTTTGGTACACAAATTACCTTTAAGCCAACGTCAAAAATATTGCTCAACTGGAGCACTTATATCGGGAATGATCTGCCTGACAGTGTACGCCAGATGCGCTACTTTAATAATGTTTATGGTACCTTTAGTATAACAGATAAATTCAGCCTCATTGCAGGTTTCGACTACGGATTGCAGCAAAAGGCCAAAGGATCGTCGGACCTCAACAGCTGGTACAGTCCTGTTGTAATTGCCAGGTACGCATTTACAGATAAATTTGCAATGGCGGGCCGTGTGGAACACTACAACGATCAAAATGGTGTTATTATCAGTACCGGTACACCGGATGGCTTTCAAACTACCGGCTACTCGCTTAACCTTGATTTCACACCGGTAAATAATGTAATGTTCAGGCTGGAAGGCAGAACTTTTGATGGAAAGGATAAAACATTCATGAAAGGAACAACGCTGAAAAATACCAATACTGCTATTACAGCCTCATTGGCAGTATGGTTCTAACCAAATAATAATGACAGAAAAAGAACACTCCGTACAACAGTTTCTTAACCTGGCCAATCGCGCCGGCAGGGGAAAGTTTAAGATCTATATCGGTATGAGCGCTGGTGTAGGTAAAACCTACCGCATGCTGCAGGAAGCGCATACCATGTTAAGGAACGGGGTGAATATCCAGATCGGTTATATCGAAACCCATGGGCGTGCGGAAACGCATGCCCTGCTGGATGGCCTGCCCCAGATACCCCGCAGGCAGGTATTCTATAAAGGGAAAATGCTGGAAGAAATGGATCTCTCTACCATCCTGCTGCTGGCGCCCGATTGGGTGGTGGTGGATGAACTGGCCCATAGCAACATACCCGGCTCTAAAAATGAAAAACGCTGGCAGGATGTGGTAGACCTGCTGAATGCAGGGATCAATGTTATTTCTGCCGTAAACATCCAGCATATTGAAAGCATTAACCAGGAAGTGAAGTCCATCACCGGTGTGGAAGTGCAGGAGCGTGTGCCGGACCTGGTGCTGCAAATGGCCGATGAAGTAGTGAACATCGACCTCACCGCCGATGAGCTGATCACCCGCCTGAAAGAAGGTAAGATCTACGACCGCTCCAAAGTAGAGAGTGCCCTGAGTAATTTTTTCCAGGCAGATAAGATCCTGCAGTTGCGGGAACTGGCCTTGAAGGAAGTAACCACACAGGTGGAGAGGAAAGTGGAGATACAGATTCCGCGCAACCTGCAGATGCGCCATGAGAGCTTCCTGGCCTGCATTTCCACCAACGACGAAGTAGCCCGGAAAGTGATCCGCAAAACAGCAAGGCTGGCCGCTTATTATCATGCCGATTGGTTTGTATTGTATGTACAAACCCCTGGCGAGAGCGCCGATAAAATAGCACTGGCTGCGCAACGCCATCTTATTAATAACCTGAAACTCGCAACAGAACTGGGTGCGGAGGTTATACAGGAGCACAACGCCAAAGTATCGGAAGCTATTATTAACATTGCATTGGAAAAACGGGTCACTACTATATGTATGGGAAAACCGCATATCAATCTTTTCCGGATCATTTTGCGCACTAACCTGTTTAACCAGTTGTTGAAAACGCTTTCTTCCAACGATATCGATATTATCATATTATCATGAGCACGTTCAGATTAAAAACAAAGATTACGCTTGGGGTATTGTTCCTGTACATCATGCTGCTGGTGGTGAGCGTACTGGGCTATTACTATCTGAACCGCCTGAACGAAAAGGCGAAGTTTATTCTCAAGGATAACTATGAATCGCTGGAATACTCGAAAAATATGCTGGTAGCTTTGGAAGATCTGCCCGCTCATCGTGCAGCAGCTATGCAAACTTTTTCCGATAACCTGAAAAAGCAGCAGGCCAACGTAACAGAAAGAGGCGAGAAAGATGCCACGGCAGCGGTAGCCCGCATTTTTGAACTGTTGCAGAAGGATTCTACCGTAGAAATAAGCGCCATCAAGAAAAATATCTATACCATCATGGATCTTAATATGATGGCTATTGTAGGTAAAAACGAGAAAGTAAAGAAAACGGCGGACAACGCATTGCTATATATCGCTATTATCAGCGGTCTTTGTTTTGTGTTGGGTTTTACTTTTGTTTATAACTTCCCTGGTTATATTGCCAACCCTATAGACGCGCTCACACAGGGCATAAAAGATATTGCCAACAGACAATATGGCAAACGTCTTTACTTTAAATCCGGCGATGAATTCGGCGATCTGGCCACTGCGTTTAATACAATGGCCCAACGGCTGGATGAATATGAACATAGTAATCTTGCACGTATTGTGTTTGAAAAACAACGCGCGGAAGCCGTGATCAGCAGCCTGAAAGACGCCACCATAGGGTTTGATGTGAATAATGTGATCCTGTTTGCCAATACCCCTGCCTTGCAACTGCTGAACATGCCGGAGAAAGACCTGATCGGGCAGGCGGCGGAGGAAATCTCCAAACGGAACGACCTGCTGCGTTTCCTCGTGAATACAAATGAAAATGCGCCGCTTAAAATAGTCGTGGATGGAAAGGAATGTTTCTTCACCAGGGAAACAACAGATATCCGGTATGAAGAAAAACGTATAGGCTATGTAGTGATCCTGCGGAATATTACCACCTTCAAAGAGCAGGATATTGCGAAAACACATTTCATTGCCACTATTTCACATGAGCTGAAAACGCCACTGGCGGCGTCGGACTTCAGCATTAAGCTTTTGGAAGATGAACGCACGGGTGTGCTTAGCGCAGAGCAGAAAGAGTTGGTGGACAGCCTGAAGCAGGACAACCGCCGCATGATAAAAATTGTGAGCGAGCTGCTGGACCTGTCGCAGGTGGAAAGCGGTAATATACAACTGCAGCCACAGCCCGTTACGGCTATGAGTATTGTGCAATACGCCATGGATACCGTACAGAAACAGGCCGCGCAGCGGGAAATTACTATCCGCACACAGGTGCCTGATACTTTACCAAAGGTGTTGGCAGATGTGGAAAAAACCGCCTGGGTACTGGTAAACCTGTTAACCAACGCTATCCGCTACTCCGCTCATGGAGCTGCTATAGACCTGGTAGTAACGTCTACCGGAACAGAAATGTTATCCTTTGTGGTGCAGGATTATGGGAAAGGCATTCCCGAAGCTTTCAGGAGTAAAATTTTTGAAAGATTTTTCCAGGTGCCGGGAATGAAGGGCCAGGGAAACGGGCTGGGGCTGGCCATTTCAAAGGAATTTATTGAAGCCCAGGGAGGCATCATTGGCGTAAACAGCGAGGAAGGAAAAGGCAGCCAGTTTTATTTTACATTACCGGAAGCGTAAATTTTTCAGGCTTGTTCAATATGTGCTTTTACAAGATGTGCATGCCGGTAATAGATGTCCATAATTTCCTGCAGCCGGGTGGGGATGCTGTCGAGGTGCTCTTCCAGCCTGGCATCCCTTTCAATAGACCAGGCAACTTCCGATGCATACTGCATCCCTGCCATATTCAGGTTAAATTTCATCTGGTGCGCCAGCATATAAAGTGGTTGCCAGTCTTTTTCTGCCACCAGCTGGTTCATCTCTGAAAATTTCTGGGGAATGCTATCCATGAGCTCTTCCAGCATTATTTTTACATGCTCTTTCTCGCCCGACATCATGCTGTACACCGCAGAAAAATTCAGTTCGCCGAGGGGAGCATCTACCGTCTCTTCTTTTATGGGAGCGGGTTCCGGCGCCTTCTCTCCCAACCCTTTCAGGATCTTATGAAAGAGGTCGGCGCGGTCAAATGGTTTTGAAATATAGTCATTCATACCTGCCTCCAGGCAGCGGTCCTTTTCTCCTTTCAGCGCGGAGGCGGTCATCGCGATCATGTAAGTTTGAATGCCTTTTGCGCGGATGGCCTGTGTAGCCTGGTACCCGTCCATTCCGGGCATTTGTATATCCATGATAATACAATCGTACTGTTTATAGTCCAGCATTTCAAGGGCCCATTTACCGCTGTTCACCACATCCGTTCTGGCGCCGGCGTTGCGTAGTGTATGGAATACCACCTGTTGGTTAATGTCGTCGTCTTCAACCACCAGTATGGTTTTTCCCTGTAATGGCTTTTCTATGTGATGCAGGTGCCCTTTCTCATCTTTGCCGGTAATGTTTTCATTGTTCCGGTCGAATGGCAATTCAAAGTAAAAGGTAGCGCCTTCATTCAGCTGGCTGTTTACCCGGATAAATCCATGCTGAAGTGTAATGAGCTCCTGTGTGATGGCTAATCCCAGGCCGGTGCCGCCAAACTTGCGGGTATTGCCGGCATGTGTCTGGGAGAAGCTTTTAAAGATCAGTTCGTGTTGTTCCGGATCTATGCCAATACCGGTATCTTTTATTTCGAAGCCCAGCCGGAGCGCGCTGGCGTCTTCTTTTACCAGCGATACTTTCACGCTTATTTTACCAACGGGTGTGAATTTAATGGCGTTTTCCACGAGGTTGGTGAGTATCTGCTGAAGGCGCACCTCATCTCCCAGCATGTAAGGCGGGATCGCCTTATCTATCTCATCAAAAAATGATAATCCTTTTTGCTGCGCCTGGAGTTTCAGGGGGAAGAGAGCATTGTCAATTACCTCGTAAATATCGAATGGCTCCCGGAGCAGCAGTAGTTTACCTGCTTTTATTTTTGAAAAGTCGAGGATTTCATTGATGATCACCAGCAGGCGGTTAGCGGATGTTTTAATGGCGCCGGTGTATTCCAGTTGCAGGGGCGACAGCTGGCTTTGCTGCATCAGGAGGTTGGTCATACCAATAATACCGTTCATGGGGGTACGAATTTCGTGGCTCATATTGGCCAGGAACATTTCCTGTGCGCTGATGGCTTCCTGTGCCAGGTTATTGGCATTTTCAATGGCGGCGATATAGTTGTTCTTTTCTGTAAAGTCCTGTCCAATGCCACAGATGCCGATCATTTCACCATCAGGATTCCTGAGCGGGAATTTGGTGATGAGGAAGTGATAGGTTTTATCATTAACAGTAAAGCTTTGTTCTGATTTAATCCTGTTGCCGGTTGAAATTACCTCCTGGTCAAGAGCGGTATACCGTTGTACCCAATCGTAAGGCAGTTCTGCATCTGTTTTACCGATAATGTCCTTTTTATCTACGCCGTGTACTTCGGAGAACCGGTTGTTCACGAGCAGGTATTTTCCGGGCATATCTTTTATGAACATCATTGATGGCATAAAGTCGATAATAGCGTCCAGCCGTTCCTGGAGATACATTACCTGGTCTTCGTTCCTTTTTTCCTTATCGATATCCCTTACAATACACTGGAATTCCTTTACGCGGCCGTCTTCTCCATACACCAGGGCGGCCATTTGCTCCACCCATTTTTTTGCGCCTGACCGCGTAATGATCTCAAACTCCTGCGATGTATAATCGTCGCCGGTTTTCACCTGGTTCATGTAAAATGCCTCCAGCCGCTTCCAGGTAGGCTCGTCCAGGAACAGGGAGTAGTGTTTGCCTACCAGTTCTGTATTGGTGTAGCCTGTCATTTCCGCGGCGCGTTTACTCACGTAGGTAAAGATCCCGTTTACCTGCGATTTGTACAGGATCAGTTCTGTTTCTTCTGCCAGTCGAAGGAAAGATTGCTCTCTTTTGTACAACTGGTTGTTCCTTCGCTTTTGCTTTTTGAACATCCGGTACAGATAGCGCGATTCGCCCAGTAACAGTACAAGGGTAAACAGGCTGATGGTGATGGTTGTCCAGAACGAGTACAGGGTGTAACGGTTGTCTTTATCTATCCGTGCAACCAGTTTACTCCGGCTTTCCCGCATAAAATTATTTACCTCTTTTCTTACACTGTCGCGGAACAGGGCGTTTTCAGGTGCGATCGCCAGTTGCCTGGCTTGAGCTGGTTGGGAGGATGCCAGGGCAAGGATACGCTTGTTGTAATTAATTTTTCTTTGGAGAAGCATACCGAAGTTGTCCAGTATTTTTTGAGAAGCTGTATCACCGGGCATGCTGGCGGCAACAGTCTTCAGGAGGTGCAGCATACTATCTGGCAAGGCATAGTTAGCTGCCGGTATGGTAGCCTGGTTCATCAGCAACATATCACGGATGCTGCCGGTATAATTATTATCCAGCATCGCTACATGTCTTACTTTATCGATCAGAAGGTTGGTTTGTATGATGCTTTCAGCGGAACTTCTGCTTCTTTTTTTAACCATCCAGGCATAGTACACAAAACCCATGAGCGCCATGAATACTACCAGGATAAGTACCAATACCGTATTTGCAATTTTTTTCATGCGTACATTTTCAACGACTCTTTAATAGCATTGGCAGGGGTTATGGGCGTAGTGATGGATTATTTATTCAAATTAGGATATTTTGCGGCAATATTGTTGTTCATCTTATTCAGTATAACGTGGAGATCAGGAAAAGATTATGGTGGCCGATATCTGTTTTTCTGTTACTTTCGGCCTGTGAATGTATTATCGGGATGAATGTTTTTGCAATATTTTAACCAATTGTGTTACAATCATTCCATTATATTTGCCTAATATTCTTTTTCCTAAGTATGTATAATATATGAAGAAAATAATTTTTACCCTGGGTCTGATAGCTGTTTCTATTGGAGTTTTTGCGCAGGATGGTGGCTCGCCGATGAATAAAGCGGTTAATAAAGTTACCCATTCCAACGACTTTTTGATGATACAGTTATCATACGATGGCTGGGCAGGTGCGCCTGACAGTATTAAGAGCGGCCTTAACAGGGGTTTTAATATCGCCCTGATGTACGACTTCCCGTTCAAGAAATCCAAATTGAGCATGGCAGCGGGTTTGGGTTTTAGTACCAGTGGCGTTTACCTGAAAGATCATACCATGGATATCCAGGGAAAACTGAACCGTAACCAGGTGTCTTTCCCTACTTCCACTGCTAAAAAGAATAAAGTAGCCACCACTTACCTCGAAATTCCTATTGAATTAAGGTATCGCAGCGTGCCGGATAACGCCAACAAGGGCTTTAAAGCTGCTATAGGTGTGAAAGTGGGCGCCCTGGTAGATGCCCATACCAAAATTAAATATACCGGCGCCAATGGCAGCAAGGATATTGATAAAGATGCCAACAGGGGATTTTTTAACCCATGGCGCTTTGCCGCTACTGCCCGCGTAGGTTATGGTAACTTTGCCCTGTTTGGCGCATATTCCCTGAACCCGTTGCTGAAAGACAATGCCAGCAACAACCTGGATATCAGGCCTTACCAGATCGGTATCTGTTTAAGCGGATTGTAATAATTCCTACATAAAGAAAACGGCCCGGGTATTGTATCCGGGCCGTTTTTTATTGGAAGATGATGGGAGCGGTTGTTTTACTCTCCTTTAAATACCGGCTTTCTTTTTTCGAGGAAAGCCTGGACCCCTTCTGCATTATCGGCAGAGTGGCCGGCAATTTCCTGGCAAAAGGCCTCATATTCGAGCACTTCATCCAGGTTGTCTGTCATGCCCTTGGCAAGCATTTTTTTCATGAGTGCAATGGCTTTCGTAGGTGCGGCAGCGTAATAAGCGGCTTCCGCCTGTACGGCGGCATCCAGTTCTGCTGCGGGCACTACTTTGTTTACCAGCCCCATTTTCAACGCTTCCGCCGCGGGGATCTTACTGGCTTTGGTAGCCAGTTCAAAGGCCCGGTGGTAGCCAACGGTACGGGGCAGGAAATAGGAGGAACCGGAATCAAGCACCAGGGCAATGTTCACAAAGATCTCTATCATGGTAGCTTCTTCGCTGGCAATAATCAAATCGCAGGCCAGTGCAATGGAGCATCCTGCGCCGGCGGCCACGCCATTGAGCCGGCAGATAACCGGCTTGGGCATGTTGCGGATGGCGCGTATAATAGGATTATAGCGCTTGCGTAGCGATTCGCTTAAATCACGCTTCCCCGACTCCATAGACGCCTTGAGATCCTGCCCGCTGCTGAAAGCCTTCCCGGCGCCCGTTAACACTACCACCCGCACTGCCGGATCTTTTTCCGCTTTCTTTAACGCGTCCTGCAGCTCATAGCTGAGCGGGTCATTGAAGGCATTGTATACTTCAGGTCTGTTTAAAGTGATGGTAGCTATACCATCCCGGACATCCAATAATAAAGCAGCCATGATAATATGATTTACAGGGTTTCTTTCAGCCAGTTAAAGAATTCGCGTTGCCATACAATGGCGTTCTGCGGTTTCAGCACCCAGTGATTTTCTTCGGGGAAATACAGCAGTTTGCTTTTGATCCCTTTCAGTTGCGCCAGCTGGAAGGCCTGCAGCCCCTGTTCAATAGGAACGCGGAAGTCGATGCCACCCTGGATGATAAGGATCGGCGTGTTCCATTTATTGGCATATTCACTTGGGTTGAAATGCCTGTAGCTGTTGGCATTGGCAGCATCCCAGTAAGCGCCGATGTCCCAGTTGGCAAACCAGAGTTCCTCCGTAGTGCCGTACCAGCTTTTCAGGTCAAATAAGCCATCGTGGGCAATAAAGCTTTTAAAGCGGTTTTCGTGCACGCCTGCCAGCATATATACGGAATAACCGCCGTAACTGGCGCCTACAGCGCCCAGGCGGGCTTTATCCACATAGTTTTCCTTGCTTACATCATCAATGGCGCTCAGGTAATCCCTGATAGGTTGTCCGCCCCAATCCTTGCTGATGGAGGCATTCCACTCTACGCCATGCCCCGGCATGCCCCTCCTGTTGGGGGCCACCACGATGTAGCCCTGGGAGGCCATGAGCTGGAAATTCCAGCGGTAAGAGTAAAACTGGGATACAGCCGATTGAGGACCGCCCTGGCAATATAGCAGGGTAGGATATTTTTTTGCGGGATCAAAATCCGGCGGAAAAATCACCCAGGTAAGCATATCCTTGCCATCAGTAGTTTTTACCCAGCGTTTTTCAATTTTGCACATGCCTATTTTATCATAAGCGGCTTTATTTACACTGGTAAGCGGTGTAACGGCGCCTTTCTGCAGGTCTACGGTAAACAGTTCCGCTGCGTGGTTCATATCTGTGCGGGACACTATCATTGTATTACCGGATTGTGCCAGCATATCGTTGATATCAAAATCGCCGGTGGTCACCTGGCGTATATGCTTTCCCGTTGTTTGCGCGATATTTTTTTGCAGGGTGATCTCCAGCAGCTGTTCGGTGCCTTTAATCACGGCAAGGAAGTATATTTTTTTCCCATCGCTGCTGAAGCGGGAGGATGCAGCCGTACCATCCCATCCTTTGGTGAGGTTGGTAATAACGCCGGTAGCGCGGTCCATGATGATCACGTCATTTTTGTCGGCCTCATAACCATCACGGGCCATGCTTAACCAGGTAAGGTATTTGCCATCCTGGCTGAAAGCCGGCGCCACATCATAGCCCATCATTCCTTCGGAAAGGTTGCGCGTGGTTTTAGTGGTAAGGTTATATTCGTAGATATCAGTGTTGGTGCTGACTGCGTAATCTTTCCCGAATTTCTTCTTACAAACATAGATCACACTTTTTCCATCCTGGCTCCAGATCATATCTTCAGGGCCGCCGGAAGGCATCTGCGGGCAATCATACGGTTCTTCGGCCATAATATCTATGGGAGTACCCACTTCGCCATTGTTGTAAGTGGCATAAAAAACATGTGAAAAACTGCCGTCTTCCCAGGTATCCCAGTGGCGGTAGTTCAGGTTATCATAGATCTGTACGTTGGATTTCGGGAGATCCGTGTAATGATCGCTGCCGGAGATCTTCTTTATTTTCACCTCTTTCGAAAACAAAATATGCTTCCCGTCGGGAGAAATACGGATATTCTGCATGCCGCCTTCCACGTTGGTTTTCTGTACCGGATCGGAGCCATCGGCGTTCATTTCATACCATTGCCCTTTCAGGGAAAACCCAATCTTATTCCCGGGCAATATGGCTACATCGCCCTCTGCACCGGGTGTTTGGGTAAGCTGCTTCGGAGCGCCGCCCGCCAGTGGAATAGCGTAGAGGTTCTTTTCGCTTTTGTTTTCTGTCATATTGACCTGGGATACGCCATAGATAACGGTTTTCCCGTCAGCGCTCAACGCCTCCCCGCTCACCCGTCCAAGTTGCCATAGCAATTCGGGTGTCATCTTATCCTGGGCTACTGCCATAGTTGATATTAATAGTCCTGTCAGTAAAAAAGGTTTAAACATGATGTCGAAAGGTTGTTTTGGATCGGGTAAATGTAGGAAGAAATGGCTTAGCGATTAAATTCTCTGTAAATTTGCTCCAAATTCTGAAATAACTTGATTGAGAAAAAACAGGTAGTACAAAAAGAGGAAAGGGCCGTTATAGTAGGCGTTATCACCAAAGACCAGACAGAGCGCCAGGTAAATGAATTCCTGGATGAGCTGGTGTTCCTGGCGGAAACCGCAGGTGCTGCCACTGTTAAGCGCTTTACCCAGCGGCTGGCCCATCCCGACAGGGCCACCTTTGTAGGAAAAGGCAAGCTGGAAGAGATCCAGCAGTTTATTGCAGGGAGGGATATATCACTCGTTATATTTGATGATGAGCTGACCGGCTCTCAGATCGCTAATATTGAAAAGGTGCTCAAGGTGAAAGTAATAGACCGGAGTGACCTGATCCTGGATATTTTTGCAAGACGCGCACGTACAGCCCAGGCAAGAGTGCAGGTAGAACTGGCGCAGTACCAGTACATCCTGCCGCGACTGCGTGGTATGTGGAGCCACCTGGAAAGACAGGGAGGCGGTATCGGCAGCAGGGGGCCTGGGGAAACGGAAATTGAAACAGACCGCCGTATCGTAAAGGATAAAATAGCGCTCCTCCGTAAACGGCTGGAGGATATAGACCGGCAATCCCTTACCCAGCGTAAGGAACGTGGCGAATTTATCCGTGTGGCACTGGTAGGTTATACCAACGTGGGTAAAAGCACGCTCATGAACCTGCTCAGTAAAAGTGAAGTGTTTGCGGAAAACAAACTGTTTGCTACATTGGATACTACCACCCGCAAAGTGGTATTTGAGCAAACGCCATTCCTGCTCAGCGACACCGTAGGGTTTATCCGTAAACTCCCCCATCACCTGGTGGAAAGCTTCAAATCAACGCTGGATGAAGTACGTGAAAGCGATATCCTCATCCACGTGGTAGACATTTCCCATCCGCAGTACGAAGAGCAGATTGAAGTGGTGAACCGCACGCTGCAGGAGCTGAAGGCGTTTGAAAAGCCCACCATCCTGATCTTTAACAAGATGGACCTTTACGAGGCCAACACCTTTGATAAATGGCTGGAACCGGAAGTAAAACAAGACATCCTGGATAACCTGAAACTGCAATGGGAAACCAAAACACAGGGAAACTGTGTGTTCATTTCCGCGCTGGAAAAAAGGAACATCGATGAATTGCGTAAAACGATCCTTGACAAAGTAACCCAATTGTACAGGGACCGCTTCCCTTACAAAACTGAATTCTTCTACTAATGGCCAAAGAATATTCCTGGTATAAACTGGAAGAAGGCCGTTTGCCCTTTGCAGAGAAAGAGATCAGCGTACTGGAGGTAAACGGGAAAAAGATCTGCTGTACCCTGCACCAGGGGCAGCTTTTCGCCTTTGCATATAAGTGCCCGCATGCCGGTGGCATTATGGCCGATGGGGTAATAGACGCTGCCGGTAATATTGTATGCCCGTTGCACCGTTATAAATTCAGTCTTAAGAATGGCTATAACAGCAGCGGAGAAGGATACTATCTGAAAACATATCCTATAGAACAGCGTGAAGACGGGCCCTGGCTGGGCATGGAGAAAAGCGGCTGGTTCTGGTAAAGCAGTTATTTTTTTGTTAAGTGTGACCGTCGTATTTGAAGTAACCGGTATATGCCTGTAACTTTTCGTTATGCTGACTACAACTGTTACACGCTCATTTGTTCTATCTGAGAAACAAGTATGGCTGCTTATCATCGCCATGCTGGTACTATTACAATTCAGTGCCCTGTTTGTACCGATCCTGGAACCCGACGGCGCGCTGTATGCCGGTATCGCCAAAACAATGGTGATTAAACATGATTACTGGAACCTTTATGCCGATGGCCACGACTGGCTGGATAAGCCTCACTTCCCTTTCTGGATGGCTGCGGTTAGCTTTCAGCTTTTTGGTATCCATACCTGGTCGTATAAACTGCCCGCTATTCTTTTTTTATTGATGGGAGCCTGGTATACCTACCGCTTTGCCTTTCATTTGTATGATGAAAAAGTGGCCCGCTGGGCAGTGTGCATCCTGCTTACCGCCGAACACCTCGTGATCTCCAATAATGATGTACGGGCGGAACCTTATCTTACCGGGCTGATCATCGCCGCAGTATATCATTTTTATCGGCGTAGCATTTTGTTGGGAGCCTTTTTTACCGCCTTTGCCATCATGACGAAGGGAATGTTTGCGCTGGTGCCTGTTTGCGCCGCTATTGGCGGCCATTTGCTGTTTACGCGCAACTGGAAGGAGCTGTTTCACTGGCGCTGGGCTATAACAGCCCTATTAATTGGCCTTTTCATTACCCCCGAACTGTATGCCCTGTACCAGCAGTTTGACCAGCACCCCGAGAAAATTGTATTCGGAGCTACCGGCGTATCAGGGCTTCGCTTTTTCTTCTGGGACAGCCAGTTCGGCCGCTTTATGAATACCGGGCCTATCAAGGGTTCCGGCGATCCGTTCTTCTTCTTCCATACCCTCCTCTGGGCATTTCTCCCCTGGTCGGTAATGCTGTATGCTGCGGTTATCATCTTTATAAAAAAATGGAAACAACAAAAGGAGTATTACTGCATTTGCGCAGCCCTGGCTACATTTGCGCTGTTTTCGCTCTCCCGTTTCCAGCTCCCGCACTACCTGAACATCATTTTCCCCTTTTTTGCGATCCTGACCGCACAGTATATTTTATCGCTGCACACGGAAAAAGGACTGAAATTCTTCCGGGTTACGCAGTATGTCATCATCATCCTGGTAGCTGTTGCCGGCGTGGTGATCGATCTTTTATACAAGCCGGCCATGCATTACGCCTGGCTGCTGCTGGCCGGAGCCTTGCTCCTGCTTTACCTTTTGCTGCATTACTGGCTGGATAAATCTACCCGGCAGGCCGTATTTTACCGGACTATTTCCATCAGTATTTTGCTGAACCTGTACCTGAATACCATTTTATACCCCGATATGATGCAGTACCAGAGCGGAAGTACGGCTGCTGCTTATGCTAACACCTATCTGCCTGGTAAAAGCATAGGGCTGTACCAGGCGAATTCCTACGCATTCGATTTTTATTTGCAGGCGCAGGTGCTTCGCCCTGATTCCGCTTCCGGGGTCATTTTCACCACTCCTGATGCGGTGGCTTCGTTGCAGCAGCAGGGATATACCTGTACTGTTATCAGGTCGTTCCCACATTTTTATGTGAGTAAACTGGATCTGCCATTTGTCCGGAAGGCAACGCGGGCGGGTGCATTGGGGGAAAGGCAGCTGGTGGAAGTGAAAAAGTAGGTTTGTCTCAAGCCCCATTGGATACGGGTTTCATGAGATTTCTCAAAAAATTTCCTAGAAAAATGAAATAAGATTTTGCAAAAATGAAAATTTCCCTATTTTTGCAATCCCAAATCGCGTAAACGATGAGGGAAATACTCCTCCTTAGCTCAGTTGGTTAGAGCATCTGACTGTTAATCAGAGGGTCGCTGGTTCAAGTCCAGCAGGGGGAGCAGAGAAGAAGGCTTGCAGAAATGCAGGCCTTTTTTATATTTAGCAATTATATCACCATATATCGGATCAAGTGGGATCAAGTTGAAAAGTCGGGGGGATCTCCATAATTTTTAAGCATACAGTTTAGTCAATCTGTAAAGAAAGAATTCTACATCCCGAACCCCTCTTAGGGCGTTTCTAAAGGACTTTATTTTTGCATTGAAAGATTCTGCGGCGGCATTTGTAGCTCTATT
>NZ_DATCRD010000044.1:0-18122 GCF_036569185.1 Chitinophaga sp. | reverse complement strand
TGAAGAATCCAGGGCGCAATTAAGAAATGTAATTGTAAACGAGTTAATGCTCAAAACGAGGTTAGAGAATGATGACGATATTTGTTTAGGTAAGGGAGGAGCTTTACCTGTTAGCGGCATTGTCCGGAATAGACAAGCCTTTATCCTGGTTGGGTTACCTGCATCTGGTAAATCGTTTATTGCCTGCCATATAGCAGATAACTTTGGCGCGATAATTCTTGATGCAGATTTTGCAAAAAGAAAACTGCCGGAATACTCGGCATATACTTTTGGAGCTTCGTTAGTGCATGAAGAGTCAAGTATGATAATTTCGAACCCTGACCCACAAATACCTTCTTTAGCATTGAAGTGCATTGATTTGGAATATAACCTCCTCTTTCCAAAAATAGGACAAGACATAAATAGGATAATAGATTTAGCTAAGTTTTTACACTCCCGGAAGTATGAAGTGCATCTGACTTTAGTTTCTCTTCTAAGACAGAAAGCAACTATTCGCGCAATTCATAGGTATTATGAGACAAAGAGATATGTTCCAATAGGGTTAATATTTGATGGCTATGGGAATGATCCCTGCCTGACCTATTATGTAGTAAAAAATAAGTTATATAATTTTATTTCCAGTTATGGTGCAATTTCTACAGACGTTCCTAAAGGGCAATTGCCATATTGCATTGATTTATTGTATGATAACCCTGCCAAACTGTTCGAATTCCGTGAAAATGTCCTAATTTAGTCAATTATGAAGAGGAGATATCTTTCAAAATCAAGCAAAATTGGGAAGGCTGATGCGGCATCAAAAAAAATAAGAATCGCATCCCGTTCTAAAGAAAATGCCAGGTTGTGTGCTGAGGAAGAACTGTATGAACGATATGCCGCCGTAATGTCTTATCACTACCACTCTGAAGCAACAGAAATCAGAAATCTGATTACTGCTGCGAACGCAGGGAAGCCTATACTTTAATCATCCTTTCCCTGTTCATTTCCGGACATCCCCTGGCCAAATCCGGACAAATTATAAATCTCCCTTATTCAATTTCCCCTGATTTTAATGCTTCGCTTCGCTGGCATTTTGTTAGCTGTGTTCCGCGGATCTTGTGCGACCGGTATTTCCAATCTCCAACTTTCTTTCCATGCTTAAAAACTATCTCAAAATTGCCTGGCGCAATCTCTGGAGAAATAAAGTGTTTTCTTTTATCAATG
This sequence comes from Chitinophaga sp., assembly GCF_036569185.1. Lineage (GTDB taxonomy): Bacteria > Bacteroidota > Bacteroidia > Chitinophagales > Chitinophagaceae > Chitinophaga. The sequence goes on along the minus strand of NZ_DATCRD010000044.1, from coordinate 16,922 downwards.
TAATGGGCCTCACTATTGGCCTTACTGCCTGTTTTTTCATTTTCCTGTATGTTCATTTTGAACTGAGCTATGATAAATTTCATAGCAAAGGAAACCGTATTTACCAGGTCACCTGCGATGTAAAAACACCCAGTGAAACGATCAAAGGAGGTATTACACCCTGGCCTTTTGGTCCGAATATGCAACGCGATTTCCCCGAGATAGAAGCCTTTACCCGCTTTAGTAATGCCAACCTGCTGGTAAAGAAAGGAAACCTGAGCTTCCAGGAAGAACACTCGTTATTTGCCGATTCATCCATCTTCCGTGTATTTGATTTCAAACTGGTATACGGGAACCCGGCTACGGCGCTGAAAGAACTGAACAGTGTAGTGATGAGTAAAACGGCGGCAAAGAAATATTTCGGAGACAAAGATCCGGTTGGAGAAACGATACAGCTTACCGGCGATTTAATGCCCGCAACGGTGACCGGCGTGATGGAGGATATGCCGCAGAATTCACAGATCAAGGCAGATATGCTGGTGTCAATGTACTCGCTGGTAAAACTGAATCCAGGTATTGATGAGGCATGGGGCAATTTTGGCGCAACCACTTTCCTGTTGCTCAAACCCAATACAGATCCTGCTGAATTAACGGCCAAATTCCCGGATTTTGTAGAACGTCATAACGGCGATGAAAGAAGAAAGGCAAAGATGTTCTATACTATCATGCTGCAACCCCTGGAACAGATCTACCTGCATTCCGACAGGCCCGCTTTTGAGAACGGCAGTATGACCAATGTGTACATTTTTTCCATTATCGCCATCTTTATCCTGTTTATTGCCTGTATAAACTTTATCAACCTCACTACCGCAAGATCGGTGGAACGCGCAAAGGAGATAGGTATACGCAAAGTGGTGGGCGCTACCCGTGTGGAACTGATCCGGCAATTCATAGGAGAATGTGTATTACTCTGCCTGATGGCTTTTGTGTTTACAATCATACTGTTTGTAGCCCTGTTGCCTGCCTTTAACCTGCTGGCGGGTAAAACCATCAGTACCGGCTTGTTTGCCAATACCTGGTATATTGGGATATTACTGGTAGCCGCTATCAGTATAGGATTGCTGGCAGGCGTGTACCCAGCCCTGGTGCTGTCGGCGTTCCGGCCCGTGACGGTGCTGAAAGGCCGTTTTGCCAACAGTACAAAAGGCATCTTCCTGCGCAAGGGATTGGTGATAACACAGTTTGCCATTTCCATTGCATTGATTACAGGTACTATTGTGGTGTATCTTCAAATGCACTATGTACATAACAAAGACCTGGGCTTTAATAAAGAACAGGTGCTGGTAATAGATACCCATGGCGATCCTGCAAAGCACCACTTCAGCGAAGCCATTGCAGATATTCCGAAAGTAACTTCGGTATGCGTTTCTTCAGGTATCCCCGGCGGCCAAACCAATGGCGCTTATTCAGAGATACAGAATAAACAGGGAGAAATGCAGGTAGCTAACCTGGACCTGTATTCCGTGGATTACAATTTCTTGCGGCAGTATAACATGAAGATAGTGGCCGGCCGCGGATTTTCACGGGATTTTGGCAGCGATTCCTCGCACGCGCTGGTGATCAACGAGGCCGCTGCAAAACTCTTTGGCTACGCTACCCCGGCGGAAGCCATTGGCAGAAGCTACCGGCAATGGGGCCACACCGGCACCATTATAGGTGTAGTGAAAGATTTTCATTTCCGCTCCCTGCAGGAAAATATAAAACCACTCACTATGCGCATGGAACCGCAGGATTGCGATATGGTATCGGTAAATGTGGCGCCCGGTAACCTGTCTGGCACCATTGCCGCCATTGAGCGCAAGTGGAAAACGCTGATGCCCAACCGCCCGTTCAATTATTTTTTCCTGGATGAATTCTTCGACAGGCAATACCGTTCTGAAGAACGTTTTGGAAAACTCTTTTTCAACTTTGCCGTGCTGGCAATTATTATTTCCTGTCTTGGGTTACTCGGACTGGCCTCCTACAGCGCTTTGCAGCGTACCCGGGAAATAGGCATCCGTAAGGTAATGGGCGCATCTGTAACAGATATCGTAAACCTGTTATCCAAAGATTTCCTTAAACTGGTGCTTATCTCCTTCGTCATAGCCACCCCTGTGGCATGGTACTTCATGCACAAATGGCTACAGGCATTTGCCTACCGGATCAGTATCGGCTGGTGGGTATTTGCCTTATCCGGTTTCATTGCCCTTGTTATTGCTATCGGTACTATCAGCTACCAGGCGTTGAAAGCCGCATTGGCAGATCCCGTGAAAAGCATGCGGGCTGAATAGCCTGGCGATAGCTATTCATATATTTCTTTCAGTATCCCGGGGCTTGGTATAAGCAACGACTGGCAAACCATTTCCTGAACTTATCCTGATCCCCCGTTTGAAAGGAAATTAATGCGTTCATTAATGTCTTAACGACTTTTTTTTGTCTTTTTTTTCCGGAAATACCCGGATTAATCTTTTATTAGTCATTTATTATCGCTTCCCGCTTTACTTGCACAGGCATTAGCAAAATCAATCAATTGGTTGTATTTTATAAAAACTGATGACGATATGAAACGTTTAGCTATTCCGTTTTTTTTAATGATGTGTGTAATGGGTACCGTTAATGCCCAAACGAAACCGGCTGCGGGAAAGGCGCCTGCTAAAACTGCCCCTTCCGCCAAAACCAAAACGACCGCCGCGCCGGTCATTAAGCCACAGGATATTGAAGAGGGCAAAATGTTACTCACCAAATCCGATTGCCTGGCCTGTCATAAGGTGGATACCAAAGTAGTAGGGCCTGCTTATATGGATGTGGCGAAGAAATACCCGTATTCCACGGCTAACGTAGACCTGTTGTCGTCTAAGATCATCAACGGCGGCTCCGGCGCCTGGGGCGCAGTGCCCATGGCGGCACATCCTTCGCTGGCGGCTGCAGATGTAAAAAAAATGGTGACGTATATTCTCTCTTTAAATGCTAAATAAATAAAGTTCCACGTTCATGAAAAGAAACTCATTACTGGTACTGGTACTCGCCGGGTTCAGCCTGTTTATCTATCAATGTAAAGTATCCAACAAAACAACCGGCATTAAGAAAGATGCAGCCGGTAATATTATTGTCAACCCCCATCCTTCCCCCGCTTATCAAACGGTAAAGGAAAGTATGAAATCCATCCAGGTACCGGAAGGATATCACCTGCAGCTGGTAGCCAGCGAACCGATGATTAAGGAACCGGTGGCCATCGTCTGGGATGGCAACGCCAGGATGTATGTGGCGGAAATGCGTACCTATATGCAGGATATCAACGGTACCGGTGAAAACCTGCCCATCTGCCGCATCTCGTTACTGGAAGATACCAACGGCGATGGCGCCATGGATAAAAGCTCCACGTTCATCGACAGCCTCGTGCTGCCCCGCATGATGTTGTGCATAGGACATAAACTGCTGGTAAACGAAACCTTTACCTATAATATCAGGAGTTATGAAGATACCAACGGCGACGGCGTGGCAGATGTGAAAGAACTGGTCTACGAAAACAACAAACCGGATACCCGCAACCTGGAACATCAGAAGAGCGGCCTGGTGTGGAATATCGACAACTGGATCTATGTAAGCTGCGATCCTGTGCGCTACCGGTATATTGGTGGTAAACTGGTGCCGGATAGTTTAACCAATTCCCCCGGCGGGCAATGGGGATTAGGAAATGATGATTATGGAAGATTGTTTTTTTCCAGTGCAGGCGCCGAAATTCCGGCGCTGGGCTTCCAGATCAACCCCGTTTATGGTTTCCTGAATCCCGGCGACCAGTATAACCGCGATTTCCTGGCGGTATGGCCTATCATTGCCACTCCCGATGTACAGGGAGGCATGAACCGTCTCCGCCCGGATACTACGCTCAATCATTTTACCGCCAGCTGCGGCCAGTCGGTTTTCAGGGGAGATGCGTTGCCTGCTGATCTTAAAGGCGACCTGCTGATCTGTGAGCCGGTAGGCCGTTTGATCCGCCGCGCGAAAGTAACCGATGTAGATGGAAAGATCACGCTGAAGAATGCTTACGATGGTCAGCGGGAATTTATCACTTCCTACGACATGAACTTCCGCCCGGTGAACACTACTACCGGCCCTGACGGATGCCTGTATATTGTGGATATGTACCGCGGCATTATCCAGGAAGCCACCTGGACAGCAGAAGGCAGCTTCCTGCGCCCCCGCATCCTGCAAAAAGGACTGGAGAAAAATATTGGCCGCGGCCGCATCTACCGCCTGGTGCACGATGGCTATAAACCCGGCGCCAAACCCAAACTGCTGGACGCTCCCGGCAGCACGCTCATCACTTACCTGGATCATGCCAACGGCTGGTGGAGAGACAATGCACAAAAGGAGATAATTGCCAACGGCGATATGTCGGTAGTGCCCGACCTCAAACTCATTGCCACCGGCAAACATGCCACTATTGGTAAAAATAACGGCGCACTGGCGCGGATCCATGCATTGTGGACCCTGGAAGGACTGCACGCTATTGATAAGCCCACCCTGTTCGCTGCGCTCGGCGATGCGGATGCACAGGTAAGAAAAGCCGCCGTGTGGATCAGTGAAACTTACCTGAAAAAAGACGATGAAGAAGTGATCGGCAAACTGGCTTCACTGCAAAATGACCCCGCCGCCGCAGTGCAGGTGCAGCTGGTATTATCATTGTCCGTGAGCAGATCTGAGCAGGCAAAAGCTATACAAACCGCTATGGTAAGCCATTCCGCTTATACGAAAATGCTGAACAGCGTTGCTAACAGCGTGGAGGTGAATAACAATACCAAACTGTTTGGCAGCCGCCTTGCCAATATGCCGGCGGCGCACCGTAATCTTATCCTGAATGGGGCCAATATCTACAAACAGCTTTGTTCCACCTGTCATGGCCCGGATGGAAAAGGCATCGTGGTAGGAGGAGGCAGCGCAGCTGCGCCGCCATTTGTAGGGTCCAAACGGGTTAACGGCGACAAAGAGCTGATGATGAAAATATTGCTCAATGGACTATCCGGCCCCATCGATGGTAAAACCTATACCGATGTAATGGCTCCTTTCGGCGCCACCAACACTGATGAATGGGTGGCATCCATACTAAGTTATGTACGTTACAATTTCGGGAAGGCGGAGAGAGGAAAGTCGCCGGTCGTAGATGTGGAAAGCGTAAAGAAAATGAGAGCCGCCACCGCCGGCCGCGATAAATTCTGGACACTCGAAGAGCTGGAGCAGTCTGCCCGCTAAACCCATCAACAATACCATACTAATCCCCTGCTAACTGGCAGGGGATTATGCTATTAATGAAAACGTATTTTATTTTCAACTATGCACAGCCAATTATAAATTGTATTTTGATGCGGTCATACGCCAATCAAGGTTCATCATTAGCACTCAGGAAAACTTACCTGCTGCATTCCGGCATCTTAAAAGGAGATGTTTTAAAATAATGATCAGCAGTAAGCCCGATAACCAGTCCGGCGTTTTAAAAGAAAACCTGCCGGAGTATTATATTCCACTTAATAAAAAATTTCATGCGAAGGCACACACACCGTATAGCCGTTTGCGCTATAGCATTCTTCACATCGCTTCCTGCATTGGCGCAGCGCCCAGAGCTGAAGCTAAAGTACAATCACCCCTCGGGCAAGGTATGGGAGGCAGCCCTGCCGGTAGGCAATGGCCGCCTGGCCGCCATGGTATACGGCAACCCGGAGAGCGAACTGATACGGCTAAACGAAAATACCGTATGGAGCGGAAGCCCTAACCGCAACGATAATCCCCATGCGCTGGCAGCACTGCCGGAAATCAGGCAGCTGATATTCGACGGCAAAATGAAAGAAGCCAGCCAGATGGCCGCAAAAAATATCCAGTCGGAAAAGATCAACGGCATGTGTTATCAGCCGGTAGGGGACCTGCAACTGGATTTCCCCGGGCACAACCAGTACTCCGGCTATGCAAGGGAGCTGGACCTGCAAACAGCGGTAGCTGCCACCAGCTACACGGTAAACGGCGTAAAATACACCCGGCAGGTATTTGCTTCCATTCCGGACCAGGCAATTATTATACAGCTTACGGCCAGTAAGCCCCGCAGCATTACTTTTAACGCCGGCATGAAAAGCCCGCAAAAATCGAGCGTAGTTACCAGCGGTAATAATGAACTGGTATTATCCGGTACCAGCGGCGATAAAGACGGCGTACCCGGCAAGGTGAAGTTCCAGTCGCAGATAAGGTTTAAAGCCAGCGGTGGAAAAACCACCGCTGATGGCAATACTATCAGTATAACCAATGCAGATGCAGTGACCATTTACGTTTCCATTGCCACCAACTTTGTAAACTATGCAGATATCAGCGCCGATGAAGCAAAGCGTACCACCGCCTATATGCAAAAGGTATGGCCAAAGCATTTCGCCGGTTTACTGAAAGATCATATTGCCGCCTACCAGCGTTACTTTAACCGGGTACAACTGGATCTGGGCACTACTGATTCTATCAAAAACCCAACAGATATCCGTGTAAGGGATTTCAGGGAAGCGAATGATCCGCAGCTGGTAACGCTGTATTTCCAGTTTGGCAGGTACCTGCTTATTGCTGCATCACAACCAGGCGGGCAGCCTGCCAATCTGCAGGGCATCTGGAACCCGCTGATGAACCCACCCTGGGGCAGTAAGTATACCATCAACATCAATGCGGAAATGAATTACTGGCCGGCGGAAGAAACCAATCTTCCTGAAATGCATGAGCCGCTGATACAAATGGTGAAAGACCTGTCTGTTACCGGCCGGGAAACCGCCAGGGTAATGTATGGCGCCGGCGGATGGGTAGCCCATCACAACACAGACCTATGGCGTATTACAGGCCCGGTAGACGGGATCTATTCTGCCATGTGGCCCATGGGCGGCGCATGGTTAAGCCGGCATACCTGGGAGAAGTACCTGTTCAACGGCGATAAGCAATACCTGCAAACGGTATATCCTGCATTGAAAGGCGCTGCACAGTTTTACCTGGATTTCCTGGTAGAAGAGCCCGTGCATAAATGGCTGGTGGTATCCCCCTCGATGTCGCCGGAAAATAATCCTAAAGCCTATCCCGGTATATCGATCGCCGCAGGCGCTACGATGGATAATCAACTGGTATTTGATCTCTTTACCAATACCATTCGTGCAGCAGAGATCTTACATACGGATGAAGCATTGATAGAAAAAATGAAAGCTGCGCGCAAACGCCTGCCACCTATGCAGGTAGGGCAGTATAACCAGTTGCAGGAATGGCTGCAGGACCTGGATAACCCGAACGATAAGCACCGTCACGTGTCTCATTTATTTGGGTTGTATCCGGCCAACCAGATCTCTCCTTACCGCACGCCCGTTCTGTTCAGCGCTGCCCGTACCTCCCTGCTGCAACGCGGCGATATTTCCACGGGCTGGTCTATGGGCTGGAAAGTGAATCTCTGGGCGCGTTTGCTGGATGGTAACCATGCGTGGAAACTGATCAAAGATCAGCTTACGCCTGCAGGTGTCAACAAAGGAGAGAACAGTGGCGGAGGTACCTATCCTAATTTATTTGATGCGCATCCTCCTTTCCAGATCGACGGGAACTATGGTTGTACCGCGGGCATTTGTGAAATGCTGCTGCAAAGCCAGGATGGCGCCGTTCACCTGTTGCCGGCGCTTCCGGGCGACTGGAAGAATGGCCGTGTAAGCGGCTTACGCGCACGTGGTGGTTTTGAGATCAAAGAAATGGTGTGGGAAAATGGCCAGCTGAGTAAAGTTACCATCCGCTCCACACTCGGCGGCAACTGCCGTTTACGGGTACCCAATGCGCTGAAGGAAAACGGGCAGTTGAAACCCGCTTCGGGTGAGCAAACCAATCCGTTCTTCCAGGTGGAGCCAACAGCAGCTGCGCTGGTAAGCGAAAAAGCAAAGGTGGAGGAACTGCCTTTGCCGAATACCATCCTGTATGACCTGGAAACGCAGCCGGGGAAAACGTATACATTTGTAAAACAATAACTGATCAATCCTCTGAAATAACAACAAAGACCGGTGGAGCATTTCCGCCGGTCTTTGTTGTTTACGGCTGTACGATCTTGAAAAAATAGCTTACTTTCGGCTTACAGCGCCGCATGGCAATGTAGAGAGGCAGCAGCAAAATCAACCACTTTTATCATTTTATCAGGCGATTTGGAAAATACAGCAAAATCATTGGATGTTCAATTAATTCTCCGGTTGCAGGCGGGAGATGAAACGGCATTCCGTGAAGTATTTGACCGGTTTAGCCAGAAAATATACGGATTGGCCTGTCATTTCCTGAAAAACAAAGAACATGGCAAGGAGGTGGTGCAGGAAACCATGCTGCGGCTCTGGGAGCACCGGGCAAAGCTGGATACAGGTTATGCACTGGCGCCTTATATCTATACCATTGCACGAAGGGTTACCCTGAACCTGCTTCGGCAGGCCGCCAGCAGCCGCGCCGCAACCATAAAGCTCTGGCAATCTGTTTCCGCTTACCACAATGAAACGGAAGAAACCATACTGGGAGCCGATCTTGAAAGGGTTACCGGGCAAATACTGGATATACTGCCGCCCCAGCAACGGGAAGTGTTCCGCCTTAGCCGGTTTGAAGGGCTCACCTATGAAGAAATAGCCACCCGCATGAACATCTCCGTTCATACTGTTAAATATCATATGATGGCTGCGCTGAAAGTGTTGCGCACCCATTTTAATGAAGCCGAGATCATTTTTGGTTTCATGGTCATCTCCCTTTTATTTTAAAAAAATATTTTTTCTGACTACCCGGTACCTGCTCCTTGCGTGTATTGCATTATACCGGCCTTTTTCTGCCGGGATAAATTGTATTTCACGTGGATGAAAATCGCATACAACTTCTATTGACAAAACTGGCAGGTAACACCATCAATGAAGAGGAATTTGAAGAATTGATGCAGGTGTTACGGCAGGCGGGATCTGATGATGCCATTCAGCCGCCATTCGATAAAACCTGGTCGGATCTTGCGCCGGCCACGCAGCTGCCGCCAGCGGATATGCAATCACTATATGAGCAGATCAGAGAAAATCCGCGGTTTTCCCGGGCGGAGGCAACGCCTGTTTTAAGGCCCCGACGCTGGCTTGCCTATGCAGCTGCCGTAATGGTGCTGATAGGAGCAGGGCTGACCGCCTGGTTGTTTATGAAACCCCGGACAAAACCTGCCCTGGTATATGAAGAAGTAAAGGCGCCCGCAGGAGGGCGGATCCGGTTGTTACTGGAAGACAGCACCGAGGTATGGCTGAATAACGGCAGCAAACTACGGTACCCGGTTGCTTTTACCGGCAATACCCGGGAATTATATGTAGAAGGGGAAGCCTGTTTCGATGTTACCCGCAGGGATCAGCAACCCTTTATTGTGCATAGCGGGAATGTGGCGGTAAAAGTATTGGGAACGGTATTTAATATACAGGCTTATCAACATGCGCCCCTGGCAGTAACGGTTGTCAGCGGAAAAGTAAGTGTGGCAGCAGGAGCTACTGCTTTAGGTACTGTGCATCCCAACGAAAAACTGGAGTATGAACCGGTAAGCCGCCAGGCAAAGATTATTACCGTAGCTGCGGCAGACCTGCTTGCCTGGAAAAAAGGAGAGCTGATCATGGATAATGTAACCATGGAGCAGGCCGCCGCCATCATTGGGCGCTGGTATAATGTGCAGGTGGAACTGGGTAATAACGCCATTCGCAACTGCCGTTTTTCCCTTTCCTTTTTACATGGAGAAAATATCCGGGAAGTACTGAAGATGATCTGTGAGCTGAACGGGTATTCCTGGAAGATGAACGGCAATACCATTGTTATCAATGGAAAAGGCTGTTAACATTGTTTACTTGTATTCATCATCATAATCACTTACCATGAAAATGTTCCATTTCGACTAGCCCGCACAACGGCAAAAAAAACGTTATGAAATCAGTTTAAAAAGTATCGCCGTGGAGGCAACCACGACGATACCTGAAAGTTGGTTACAGGTACAGGCAAGTACCGGTAACCGGTGGTTTTTAAACTCAGTATGTCAACCGATTAAAACCGAACAAATCTATGATTTTTTCAGTAAGTAAGGGACGGATGCGCCCTTATGAGCGTCTTATCCTGAACAAAACAATCCTTTGGATTATGAGATGTTCCACGATAACACTGGCTATATTGCTTTGTTGCTGTGAGCTGTTGATGGCTGGCAGAACCAACGGCCAGGATATCCACCAAACCAAAATTGCATTGAGCGTTTCAGGTAAAAGCCTGGAGGCCACGTTAAAAGAAATTGAACAGCGAACAGATTTCCGTTTTGGTTACAGGGCGGCAGAACTGAGCCATATAGGCCAGGTGAACCTTCCCGCAGGCACCCGTACAGTTGCCGCCATATTGGATATTCTGCTGGCCAAAACAAATCTTACGTACCGGCAAAACGACCGGTATATTTTTATTGTGCCTAAGCCGGCCCCGCCTAAAACCGTTGTGCAGGAAAAACGTATAACCGGTACCGTTACCTCTGCAAAAGGCGAATTGCTGCCCGGGGTGAACGTACGGCTGAAAGGTACTGCCACCGGCGTAAATACCGATGCGGAAGGCCGCTTTAATATTCCCGTGGGCAACAATAACAATGCTGTACTGGTATTTTCCTATATAGGATTTGTTACGAAAGAAGTGCCTGTAGAAGGGCAATCCCACATCGACGTGCAGCTGAAGGAAGGCTCCACAGCGCTTGGAGAAGTAATTGTAGTAGGATATGGCACACAACAGAAAGCCACCACCACCGCGGCAGTATCTACCGTAAAAGGAAAGGATTTTGCACAAAAACCGGTGGTCAACCTTACCAATAACCTGGTGGGCCGCGCCCCTGGAATTATTGCAGACCAGGGTAGCGGGGAGCCCGGCCAGGATGGCTCCAGGCTTCGCATCCGTGGTACCTCCACGCTTGGTAACGCTAACCCCTTGCTGGTAGTGGATGGTATTTACCGCGATTTCTCGCGGCTGGACCCTGCTTCCATTGAATCCATTACTATCCTGAAAGACGCTGCGGCAGTAGCGCCCTACGGCCTGGCCGGCGCCAACGGCGTAATACTGGTAACCACCAAAAAAGGTAAAACCGGTGCGCCTGCATTGTCTTATAACGGTTACGTAGGACTGCAGAACCCAACCCGTATGCCCCGTATGGTCAATTCATGGGAATATGCACTCCTGAGTAATGAAGCCAACCGCAACAGCGGGCTGAATCCCGCATTTACAGCGGAAGAAGTGGAACAGTATAAAAAAACAGTGACCGGCGCAGCAGATGCTGATCCCGATAAATACCCCAACAGCAGCGGGCTTCGGGACGTAATACAAAGAAATGCGCTGCTCACCAATCACAATGTGCAGCTTTCCGGCGGAACCGAAAAGATCAGGTATTTCACTGCACTTGGCTATACTAATCAACAAGGTCAGTTTTCCACCACCAACCTGAAAAAATATAACGTGCTGGCTAACCTGGATGTACAGGCCACGAGTACCACCCGTGTAGGTTTATCGCTGAGCGGCTGGGTGGAAGACCAGCAATATTCCGGTTATGCTGATCCCTATAATGGAGATGCCAACAACCGTTATGCTGCCGCCGGCGGAGGGATCATGTACCAGGCGTTCAGAACGCCGCCAACTTCTGCTATTTATTACAGCAACGGTTTATGGGGAAGCTATATCACCAACTCCCTGGTTGGTACTATTAACCATAGCGGTTATGTGAAAAATGAGAATACACAAATTATGACCGCCTTTTCTGTGGAACAGCAGCTGCCTTTCCTGAAAGGCCTCAGCATCAAAGGAGTAGCCAGCTATGATCCCTATACTACCTATACCAAAGTATGGCAAACGCCTATACCCACTTACAGCGTGAATTTCAGCACTAACCCTTACGAATATACGCAACGGCTCATAGGCCCGGCAAAGCCTTCGCTCCAGCTGAGCAACAGTCAGAATAAAGCCTTCACCTACCAGGGATATATCAATTACCACAACACGTTCGGCGCACATGATGTTACCTTCCTCGGCGTGGCGGAATCCCGGATCCAGAAAGGCTGGAACCTGGATGCCAGCAGGAGGAACTACCCGATAGATATTGATGAACTGGACAGGGGCGGGGTAGCCAACGGCGATATCAACAACGGCGGTTCTTCCTCCGAACAGCGGCAGGTAGGATATGTATACCGGTTAAGCTATTCATATGCAGGTAAGTACCTGGCAGAAGTATCCGGCAGGTATGACGGGCACTATTATTTTGCGCCTGGCCGTAAATATGGTTTCTTCCCCGCGTTTTCACTGGGCTGGAACATAGGCCAGGAGAACTTTATAAAAGATCGTTACAGCTGGATCAATTTGTTAAAGATCCGGGCTTCCTATGGAGAATCCGGTAATCTTGCCGGAGGACCATTCCAGTATATGAGCGGTTATGCTGTGTACAACAATGCGGCAGTACTGGGCAATGTGCTGACCACAGGAATTTATGAAACGATCCAGGGAAATGCGGCGATTACCTGGGAGCGGGCCAGGAAAACGGATATAGGTGTGGATGGAATACTATGGAATGGCGGTCTCACCTTCGGTGTGGATTATTTCTATGAAAAACGTTCCAACATGCTGGTGCCTCCTACAGTAACCGTACCGGCGGAATACGGCACCGGGCTGTCTGAATTAAATGCCGCCATCATGAGCAACCAGGGTATTGAACTGAGCCTGGGTACTGCACATACTTTTTCCAATGGGTTAAAGCTGGAAGTAAACGGCAACTTCACCTATGCGCAGAACAAGCTGCTACAGGTATTTGAATCAGATGCCACATTTAATAATCCCAACCGCCGCCGTACCGGCAGGGCTAATGGTACGCAGTTTGGATTGAAAGCGCTGGGTTATTTTAAACCGGATGATTTTAATGCAGATGGCACATTGAAGCCGGGTATCGCCTCCCTGGCCAACGCGCCGGTGAAACCCGGCGACCTGAAGTACGCAGATCTGAGTGGCCCTGATGGTAAGGCAGACGGTATAATTGATGATAATGATGAAACTGTGATTGGTCGCCCTAACGGTGTACCGCAGATGATCTTCGGCTTATCACCCGCATTATCCTGGAAAGGTTTTGATTTGAATTTCCTGTTACAGGGAGCTGCGCAAATCAGTTTACCAGTAGGGGGCAACCTGGTGTATCCTTTCGACCAGCAAGGCTCCGCCAGTAAGTTGTATTATGATAATCACTGGACGCCGGCCAACCCCAACGCATTGTACCCCCGTGTTACCAATCAGCCGGTAGCCTATAATACGCGGTTCTCTTCCTGGTGGGTGCGTGATGCAGCTTACCTGAAACTGAGAAGCGCTGAATTCGGTTACACTCTGCCGTCTTCCCTCAGCAGGCGCTGGTATATGCAGCAACTCCGCGTGTATGTTTCGGGACAGAACTTATGGACATGGACGCCGAATATGAAAGAAATGATCGACCCGGAAGCCCGCTCTTCCAACGGACAGTATTATTTCCAGCAACAGGTATTTTCATTTGGACTCAATGTAACCTTTTAAACAGCCAATACTCATGTTCAATATAAAACAATATGCTTTATTACTGATCGCCGTTTTCCTGCTTGCTTCCTGCAAGAAGGATTTCCTGGAGGTGGAAGCGCGCGACAGGGTAGGAGATGACGCCGTGTGGGCTTCTACCAATAATGCCGATCTTTTTCTCAATGATATTTATAACCAGTTACCGGATCTAAACAATGAAACGGAACACCTGGAACAGTATACCGATAATTCAGATGTAGGCGTTACCTGGATGGCCGGCTATGCCAGCATACGGGTAGCCAATATAACACCTTCCAACCTGCCGCGTGGCCCGTGGGATATGTGGTATTGGGGCAAGGAAAGCAACAACGACAGCCGTACCGGGAATTACGAGAAGATCCGTAAATGCAACCTCTTTATCACGAAAGTAGGCGCTTCTGCATTGCCGGACGATTATAAAAAAGAAAGGATCGCGGAAGCCCGTTTTTTGAGGGCCATGTATTATCACTGGTTATGGATGGCCTATGGCGGCGTGCCTGTTATTACCAATGTGCTGGATAACCTTACCCAGGGCGATGATATTTATGTTGCCAGAAGCACTTCAAAACAAACCTTTGAATTCCTCGATAAGGAACTGGGGGAAATTGCAGACATCTTACCGGAAAAACAGTCAGAGCCCGGCAGGGCCACCAAAGGCGCTGCACTTACATTAAAAGGATGGTGCGAATTGTTTTATGCCAGCCCTTTGCGCAACTCCGGTGATGTGGCTAACCCTGGAGGGGATCTTGAAAGATGGAAACTGGCTGCAAAAACCAATAAACAGGTAATGCAACTTGGGGTGTATGATCTTTATCCTGATTTCCGCAACCTGTTTCTCCGTGTGGGCAACAACAGCCCGGAATCCATCTTTGCCAGGCAATATATGGAAGGTAAAGGCGGACAGCTGGAAGGCAAGGAAGGCCCTACTATTGTAAACGGCGTACAGCAGGGCTGGGGCAATTTCCAGCCCACACAGGAACTGGTGGATGAATTTTCAATGGCTAACGGGAAAGCGATTTACGAACCAGGGTCCGGTTATAACCCACAGCAACCTTATATAGGAAGAGAAAAAAGATTTTATCAGACCATTCTCTTTAACGGTTCCCCCTGGCAGGGCGATACCCTCAGGATGGTAGTTGGGCTGGGAAGAAAAACGGCCAATGAAATTGACCTGGGATATACCAGCGATGTAACTCATACGGGCTACTATGCCTGTAAGCGCCTGGACGAAAAGATCCTGGGCAGCGATAACCGCGCCAACAGCACCTCTTACCAGAACTATATGTTTTTCCGTTTCGCGGAAGTGTTGCTCAGTTTTGCAGAAGCCGAGAACGAAGTGAATGGGCCTACGGCAGAAGTGCTGGCTGCAGTGAACAGGGTGCGTACACGCGCCGGTAATCTTCCAACAGTGGAAGCCACTTACGGAACAGTGAACAAGCAGCAGATGCGGGATATCATCCGTCGCGAGCGCCGGGTGGAACTGGCTTTTGAAGACAGGCGCTGGTGGGATGTATTACGCTGGAAAATAGCAGACCGTATGATGGATGGCTCAACGGGGGTATTAAACCGGCCGGAGAAAGGTATGGTTATAACGGGAACCACTACGCTTACTTATACACCAGTGAATGTGAGTAACCGGCTGTTCCTGCCAAAGATGTACACGATGCCGATTCCTCAGCATGTTCTGGACCGCAACCCGAAAATACGTGCCCAGAGCGGCGGGGAAGACAACTGGCAGAATGGGCAGAATCCCGGTTATTGATTATGCAGTCATCTCCTTAATTCCTTTTTTATGAAAAAGTCATCCAGCTATATTTTCTTCCTTTTTATTATTATTTCAGTTGCCTGTAAAAAAGACCGCTCCACTGTGTCAACGGTTTATATGCCCAACGCACTGGGTATAGTGAAGGTAACTTTTGAAATAGCAGATACCCCTTACATTGTACCGGTAAGTGCAGTGATTACCGGCAGCGAATACGCTACGGTGAGTAATGCCGTTGCCGGTAACGATGTCGTAGTACATTTTAAGGCCGACCCGGCGAAGGTGGATTTCTTTAATGAACAAAATGGTACCGACTACCGCGTATTGCCGGAAGGCAGTTACGAGATGCCGGCTGTTGCTACTATTGCCAGGGGTGCTTCGGTTACTGCTGCAACAGGTTTGAAGATCCATGCAAAAGGAAAAATAGATCCCTTCCAGGATTATATGATCCCGGTAAGCATTGAAAGCATTGATGGCGCCACAGCCAGCGCCTACCAGCAAACTACCTACTATGTTGTAAACGGTACTGCAGACCTGAACAGCATGGTACCTTATGATCAAACCAAATGGACCATTGCAGGCTTCTCCACAGAAGAACCCGCGGAAGGCGGCGGAAACGGGCTGGCCGCAAGGGCTATTGATGGTGATCCTGCTACTTTCTGGAATTCCAAATGGTCGGGTAGTGAGCCCGGCCCTCCCCATTATTTTATTGTGGATATGGGAGAAGAAAAAGCAGTACATGGCATCGGCATCATGGACCGTTATTTTGAAGGCAGCTGGCAAACCGATGGTCACGGCCAACCACAGGATATAACCGTTGCCGTTAGTACGGATAATGCCGCCTGGACAGAAGTGGCGGTATTAAAAGACATCCCGCATGATCCCGGGCAGCCCTGGTATAAATACTTTGTATCTACCCTGAAACAGGCGCGGTATGTGAAGTTCACCGTAACAAAAGTATATGGTACTTCCAGTACCAATATTGCAGAGGTACAGGTGTTTTAACGCTTCCATTTATTTTATCACAAACTGATTACATTTCTTTTTTATGAAGAATAGCCATACGCTTGCCTTTTTTGCAGCTATTATGCTGACAGTAGCCACTGCCTGCGGCAAAAAAAATACGAACGAAGTTCCTGTAACGCCACCACCGGGAACAGATACTGCTATATTGAAAACGGGAGTGCTACATCAGAAAGGTACTGCGCTCACGGCGTTGTGTGTGATCCCCGCCAGTATGCTTACAGCCGAGCAGAAAGTTCTGATTGCCACATTACAGGGGCTCGCAGCAAAAACCTCCGGCGAACAGATCTATATAGATGAAGGGGGGCCTTCTTCCGTATGGAAAAATTATCTCGCAGAAAAATATAAGATAAAAACAACCAATTACACATCGTGGGCAGAGCTGCTGAGGCACTTCGCTTCCAAAGTGAGTGGTTATGTGCTGTACAACCGCACTAAGAACATCCGTTCCCTTACTGCTGCTAATTCCCTGTGCGGCCCTATGAATGCGATTGCCGTGGATGCCAGCCTGGAAACGGCGGTT
>NZ_DATCRD010000043.1:0-12322 GCF_036569185.1 Chitinophaga sp. | reverse complement strand
GGTTTTGTCTACGGTTTTACGATAATTTTTTTCCCCTCTATGCTAAAGTTTACATTCTCGAATTCAAGTATCTTCAAAAGGTCCGGCAGGCTGGATTTCCGGGAAATGGTTCCGGCGAAATGTCTTTTGGGCATGTTGCCCTCAAAAACAACTTCCACATTATACCAACGGGACACCTGCCGCATGATAGTTTCTATGTCGGCATTTTCGAAAACGGTATAGCCGTTTTTCCATGCGATCACATCTTCCACATCTACATCGTTTGCAACGGTGAGGGCGTTGTTTTTATCAAGACGCACCTGCTGGCCGGGAGAGAGCACTGTCATGTGGTTGCCCGCTGTTACCCTCACCGCGCCCTCCAGCAGTGTGGTCCTGGTATCCGGTTCATCGCTGTAGGCGTTGATGTTGAAATGGGTGCCCAACACCGTTATATCCATCTGGCCGACCTGTACGATAAATGGTTTAGACGGATTTTTTGCGACTTCGAAATATGCTTCTCCTGTAATGCTCACAGTACGTTTATCTCCCTGGAAAGAGGTAGGGAAAATAATAGATGACGCTGCATTCAGCCAAACCCTGGTGCCATCTGCTAACTGCAGCCGGTATTGGCCGCTGCGTGGTACGGAAAGCGTGTGATAGGCGGCCGCTGTGGCCTGGCCACTGTAGTTAAGCGCGCCGCTGTCGTTCTTTACATGCAGGTTGCCCTGTAAAACAATATTACCATGCATGCTGTCCAGCGGGATATGTTGCCCGTTTTGCAGTGTAAGTACGGCGCGGTTGCTTCCGGGGGAAATATCCGCCAGCGCCTTCATGGGATCAGGCTTTATGGTATTTTTTCCCCTGAAGAGCCACAGGCCTGCTCCGAGCAGGATCATCAGCATGGCTGCAACGGCCCACCAGCTTTTGATGTAACGAATAATGGCGGGTTTCTTTTGTGCTTCTTCCTGCCGGTATCCGAGAATACTATCCAGCACGGGCTGCCATCTTTCAGGCGTAAAATTTTTATCCGCTCCCTGCTCCGAAAAGGAAGAAGCAAGCATGGCATACCAATCCACATGGGGCCGGGAATCGATGGCGTCCATCAGCTCCTGCTTTTCCTCAGCAGTGGAGAGATCGTTGATATAACGGTCCAGTAACTGTTTGATATGCTCTTCCTGTGTCAAGTTTTACGCGTTTCTGGTATTAAGACATCAAAAATGGATGTTGGTACTCCTTGAGGGAAATATTTTTTTCCGGGATACGAAACCGGATGTGATTTGTTTTGAGGGAATGGTCAGTCTGCAGCGATCTTCACTAAAAAGATCCCGGCTACCAGGATGCCGCGGTCTTTTAGTATAAACTCCTGGATATGCCGCAATGCGATACGCAGCTGGTTTTTGACGGTATTCTCCGATATCCGGAGCTCGGCGGCGATCTCCTGCCTGGAGAGGCCATTTTCCCTGCTCAGTTCATATATCCGCCGGCGTTGTTCCGGCAGGGCGTTCACTGCTTTGTGTATTGATTTTTTTAACTCCTGAACAGTGAATTGTTCTTCCGGGGTAGCCTCGTTGCCGGGTAGGTCGAAGTAAGCGTCCCGCAATGCCTGTACGTCGGTTTTGTTGTGCTTCAGGTGATTGATGGCGAAATTGGTGGCGGTGCGGTAGATGTAGCCCGGGAGATTCGCCACGGCCGGGAGTGATTTCCGGTTGAGCCACAGTTTCAGGAATACTTCCGCCACAACGTCTTCCGCAGCGGCTTCGTCTTTTACAATCTTGAAAATAACAGGATGGATGATAGCCCCATAATGATAAAAGAAGCGGGAGAAGGCTTCTTCATCTCCCTCTGAAATATTAATTATAAATTGTATATCGTCATATGAGAAGGTCCCCGGCACTCTGATCTGGCTTGGTTGAATGGGAGCAAGATAGGGATTTGGGAGGAAATATCAAATTTGGGAGGGGGAATACGGGATTGACTAAAAATGAAAAGGCTGCTTTATATATAGTCTTGTTCTTAGGCAACAGGTTATTTTTTCCCGGCTTCCAATTGTGCTATGATATTTCTTTTTTGTTTATTGGTAAATAATTTAACCCATACCAATACCAGTGCATCATAGCCGTTTGTTTTTTCTTTATCTTCTTTTGTAAGATGAATAAAGGAAACCTGGGGCCGGGAGCCTTTGTCTGTATAAGGTTTCACATAAGTGTTAAAAAAATCGCTTTTTGTAAGCAGCTTGTTCCCGGTATTTCCCGTTACAAAGGCAATTTTCTTATCGGTGAAATCAAAAGTTTTGCGTTGCTCTTTTAAAAGATCGTTTAGATAAACAGATTCCTGTTTGTTGAGCATTGCATTGTTATCAAGTCCCGGGGCTTCAGGCGTCTGTCCAAAAGCTTCTGTTGCCAGGAAGGAAATGATCATTAGCAGGATTGTTTTCATGTGTTTGATATTAGGGGCTTGTTAAGGTACTGTATCAGCAACTTGCTTTTTCATCATTGGTAAATAGTCTCATTGGCATCTTAAAGTTATAAAAAATCGCGTAACCGCCGTTAAATAATCCCCATTAAAGTGGCTGCATGACAAGCTTCGGTAGAGTTTCTGACTCCTAATTTTTCTATTATATTTTGTCTGTGACGGTCAACAGTATTCTTACTTATGTATAGTTTATCTGATATTTCTTTACTGGCACTGCCTTTGGCAATTTCCCTGAGGATCTCAATTTCCCGTTTGGATAAAAGCTTTTTAAGCTGAAAGCCGGTGTTCAACAATACTTCACCATTTCCCGAATTAATGATAGTACCAGGGGCATTTTGATCTGTGCTGTTGGGAGAAGTAAAGCTGTATATGTATAAAACAAGTTGAATACTGTCTGCGGATGATGCGTAAAACACCTTTAATTCCAATGGGAAGTATGATTGATCTTTTGCCTTCGCTCTAACTCTCATTACGAGATAATAGTTTAGGCGTTCTTCCGGAGCTTTGTTTTTAATGTAATGAAATAACTGCAGCTCCATTGTTTGTTTGGATATGAGATCGTCTGGATGAATACATTTTAAAATGCTTTCTTCCCAGATTGAATCCGGCATTTCACAGGTCATTTTTTCTCCGATACCAAGATGCGCCGATAGTGCGCCATGATAGATATAATTTTTTCTTGCTTTTAAATCTGTAAGAATGGCAGTTGAGTTTTGCAAAACAGAGAAAATGAAGGCAACGTGCCTGTATTTTTCGAGTGACATTTTTGGATCAAGCTCGCTGGTAAACGCCTGGTTTAGTATTTCGTTAACAGATAGATTATTTAGCGTCATAAAAAAATGGTCATTTTTTACTATTTATCCTTGTCCGCACACTGGATACCTTTGCGAAGATATGAGATTACATAGTTGGAGAAAGCGATCATAATTTGTGGATCAATAGTAAAAAAAATTGTCGAAATAATTATATAAAACAAAATGAAACAAAAACTCAGGAATATTTCTTTGAAGATCAGTGTTTGGATATATGTTATACCAGTGATCTTTTTTTTTATACTCATCACTTTTATTCTTATTCCACGACTGCAGTTGCTAATTGGTGAGATGCAATTGCTGGACGTAATGTTTAAAGGTTATGACGCCACATATGTACATCAGTTGTTTGATAAGTTGCAAAGCGGTGGAAGGGGAGCTTATTTATCGCTTGAACTGTATGCTGATATCCCGTTTATTTTTTTATATGTCATTACCTTTACGATGTCAATTGCAAAGCTGCTTGTTCGAAATGGCCTGTGGGACGGACTATTATATTATAGTTTATTTTTCCCGGTTTTAGCTGGCTTGTCTGATCTTGCAGAGAATATTGGGATCATTAACATGCTACAGTCTAAAAATGATATTCCAGGATATATTATAAAACTGACTTCCTATAGTACCATTCTTAAGGGATATTTGCTGCCGCTTACATTGCTTACGCTGATTTCTCTGCTGGGAGTTATGTGGTATAAAAAGCTGAGATAATCCTGGTTTTATCTATAGTAAACCCGGAGGATGTAAAATTTTAGCCAGCTTCAGCGCATATCCGCTATTCAAAATTGTGATTATGTTAGCATTTTTTAATAAAAAAGGATGCTTATCTTTACCAGTATGTTACGCACAATCCTTCTTTTGGCTGTTTTTATGTGGGGTATGACTGTAAATGCCCAGGTAGATTCGTCCTTCAGAGCTCTGAATGGCGGCAGATCTACCTACAGGCCCCCTCTGCAGATAAACGATACTAACTATATCCATAAAAAATGGTTTGTTACAAAAGATGCGGGTATTTCCACAGGCTTTATAGCATTTAAAGGAGGCAGTAGCTCCTTCCTGTCCGTACCGTTGGGATTGCAGGTGAACCGCCAGCTGACCAATAATTTTTATGCTTTCGGTGGGGTATCAGTAACGCCATATGTTTTTCGTTATAACGGTATGCCTTATCCATCCCCGGTCAGCAAGGGCAATAGCTTCATGCAGACTAACAACTTTGCCGCCTATTCAGATGCAAAAGTAGGCGTAATGTATATCAGCAACGACAGAACCTTCTCTATTTCCGGCAGCATCGGCGTAAGCAGGGGCGGTTATAATGGCTATTCTCCGTTTTATTCCCCGGTATATGGCCCTGTGCAGGGAAATTTTCAACGATAAAGATACAGGTTTAAAATAGCGACATGTGTGTTTACAGGCCGCTTTGGAGTTCCACGTACCGTCTTCCATGAGGTAATGCCTTTATTGTGGCTAAAAGATTGGTATAAAAGCCCAACGGCGCAGAAATTTTAACTGGAAAGTGTTAAATCCTGCGTCTTCAATTAGTTTTATGTGCTCTTCGCGGGAGGGTTTCCATAGAAGCGCTGCCATTTTATTTTGTAAGGCTCGGCACAATGTGATCTTTTCATAAAATAGCTCATAGGTTAAGATCTGTGATAATTGAAGATAAAATAGCTACTGCGGTGAACGGTGCAAAGTGCACGTTTAAATTTATCAATATTATTTTTCACCTGAATACGCCCAATTCCCCTGCATTAAGGATACGGTCGCCCCGGATTTTTACCCAACGCACAAAAGTTTTTTTTTCTGATGCATACAGCTGCTAAAAAAACTGCTTCTTATCCCATTGGCGGATTGGATATTCTTTAAATTTGATTTTCTGTAACTAATTATTCCAACACCCTTCAGCGCCGGAAACATATGTTAAATACGTTGGAAGAAAGCTCCCCTGGTGCCTATATAGA
This sequence comes from Chitinophaga sp., assembly GCF_036569185.1. Classification (GTDB taxonomy): domain Bacteria; phylum Bacteroidota; class Bacteroidia; order Chitinophagales; family Chitinophagaceae; genus Chitinophaga. The sequence continues at coordinate 7,104 of NZ_DATCRD010000043.1, read as the reverse complement.
TCCGATTGTTCGCAGGCTAACCACTTACTGCGGACGGAAGAGTGCATAATTGCGGATTATTGTATTACTCCGGAATTATAATTATCATTGCTGATCAATCAGGGTTTTTATTAGCAAAATCGATGGCAATGGGTGTTTCCCCTAAAGACAATGGAAGGCTTTTAGCTGATATTGCTCAGCGAGATCAAAAGGCTTTCCGTATGATCTATGATACTTACGGCAAGAAGGTATACACCTACGCTTTACAGTTGCTGCATTCGGAGAGAGAAGCGGAAGAAATGGTGCAGGATGTTTTTTTGAAGCTCTGGCTCATGGGCGACCGTATCCTTGAAATAGGTAACCTGGAATCCTATCTGCGGACAACAACGAAACACCGGTCTTTAAACGTGCTGCGCAGGCTCGTGCTCGAAGGGAGAATAGAAAAAGCCCTTGGCAAGGAATGGAAGGAGGAAAATACTGAGATGGAAGATGAAATTCTTATTCGGGATGTGCGCGAAATACTCAACCGTGCCGTTGAATCCTTACCCAGGCAACAGAAGGAGGCCTATATATTATGTCAGCTGCGAGGACTAAAATATGAGGAGGCCGCTCAACAACTGAACATTGCCCCTTTGACCGTACAAACCCATGTTAAACGCGCGCTGAAATTCGTGCGCACTTTCGTCAAAGCTAATACCGATATAGCGGCAATTTTGATTATATTAAAGCTGATCTGATTATTTTCCGCGTTAATTCCTTCTCTGACGAGCTTTTATCTAAGCAAAGGCGGCTTTTTAAACTGGCCATAAATATTTTTTAAAAAAAATCTTCGAACCCTGTACCTCGAACTTAGGTGCGCAGGTGTCTATATATGAAATAAGCCGCCAGACGGTTCTTCTATCATATGGATACCAATAACATTGACGCACTGTATAAGCGATATCTGGAAAAAAACATGTCTCCACAGGAGCTGGAAGAATTTCGGCTGCTCATACTCGATACCGGTAGAGAAGATATGCTGGACGAGCGAATGGAAAGACATTGGAATGAATTAACGGAGGACACGATGATTTTTTTGCCGGAACATAAGGCGGATCAAATATTCGGCAGGATTATCAGTCAGCCGCTGCCCAGGGCACGGAAGGTAAGGCTCTTTCCGCGCATTGCCATTGCCGCCGCCGCCGTCGGTATCATCGCACTTGGCATTTCGCTGTTCTTTACTCCCCATAAATTTAAAGCTGCTATGGAGCCGGGAAATCAGGCACATGGTGCACCCGGCATCAACAGCGCCACGCTTACCCTTTCTAATGGCAGGGCCATCAGGCTTTCTGATGCGGCCAGTGGCGAACTGGCGGCGGAGGCTGGCGTTGTGATCAGTAAGTCGCCCACAGGGCAGCTGATATATGAGATCAAAGGAAATTCCAGGCACGGGGGAATCAATAAACTATCTACCGCCAACGGCGAAACTTACCAGATCCGCCTGCCAGATGGATCCGATGTTTGGCTGAATGCTGCTTCCAGCCTTAGCTACACGCCAGACCTGCTAAGTGATGGGAAGCGCTCCGTTCAACTTGAAGGAGAAGCCTATTTCAGCATCGCTAAGGATCAGGCGCACCCGTTCATTGTTCGGTGCAAAGGTCAGCAGATTGAAGTGCTCGGCACCCAGTTCAATGTCAATGCGTATGCAGATGAGCCTGTGGTAGCCACGACATTATTTAATGGGGCTGTCAGCGTCAATACAGGCGGGCAGAGTAAAAGGATCCATCCCGGAGAGCAGGCACAATTAAGCGCAGGACGGCTGTCCGTGCAGAAAGTTGATGTTGACAATGTTGTTGACTGGAAAAACGGAGACTTCGCGCTGAATCACGTTGAGTTTAAAACAGCCATGAGAAAGATTGCCAGATGGTACGATATGGAAGTCGTCTATGATCAGGGTGTTCCAGACAACCTGGAGTCTGGTGGCTGGATATCCAGACAACAGCCGCTGTCAGCCGTGCTGAAATCCATCGAAGCGTCAGGATTAGTTAAGTTCAGGGTTGAAGGCCGGAAAATTTATGTAATGCAATAATTAATCAGAGTAATATGAAACGACTTCTTTTCTTTATAATCATCTTTCTGGTGGCCATTTCAACCTTTGGTCAGGAAAGTCATCCGGTTTCCTGGAAATTCAGTAGTACAAAGATTGGACCCTTAACTTATCAGATCAAATTGCACGCTACTGTCCAGGAACCCTATCACATTTATCCACAAGGTTCAGCAGGTGGTATGGGAATGCCTACAGAATTTTTGTTTGATGAGGATGACCATGTAGAATTTGTTGGAGAGATGGAAGAGAAAGGAGATGAGCAGAAAGGTATGGAGAGCCTGACCTATTACGAAAAAGGGGTAACCTTTACACAGACACTCAAACTAAAGTCTGAAAGGAAGACTACTTTAACCTTTACCATTAAATATATGGCCTGTACCAATCAGATGTGTCTTCCGCCATCAAAAAAGCACTTTACACTGGAATTGGATGATCAGGGCAAAGCAGCTATAATAGCTAAAAAAGAAGAGGCTGGGTCATCTAAAAAGACCGGGGCTTTTGAATATGAGGATTTCAAGATGGCTGACATGGATGGAAAAATGGTAGCTTCTAAAAATATTACTTCAAAAAGTAAGTATACGTTTATTGACTTTTGGGCAAGCTGGTGTGCTCCATGCAGGGCGCAAGGCCGGGAACTGATCACGATATACAACAACTACAGATCTAAAGGTTTTAATGTAATTGCGATATCACTGGATAATGACGTCAACGCCTGGAAGAAGGCAACGCAGGCTGATGGCTACACCTGGACGAATTTGAGTGATCTGAAGGGCTTTGAATCGCCGATCAGTAAAAAATATAACATTATTGCGATCCCGAGAAACCTATTGATTGATCAGAAGGGAAATATTATTGCCATGGACTTGCATGGTAAGGCACTGGAAGCCAAACTCGCCGAATTATTTAAGATATAATATAGCGAACGCCTAAGCCTGACTATAAACATAAACCAACCATACATGCAGGGAAATTTATCATAAACCCTGAAAAAGAACCAGTTCCAACTACGTTGGGACTGGTATAGCCTGGAATCAACTAAAAATGTAAACTATAGCAGCCTGGCCCCTGGAAAGTCAAGGCATGCTGTGATCAACCAAACTAAACAAATGTACAAAAGTTCTAACAGCTACCTGGGAGCTCGCAATCCTTTCGGGTCTAAAATTACGCGGACAATGCGATTTACTACCGTAATACTAACAGCATTTATTATGCAGGTCAGTGCTTCTTCATTCGGCCAGCAAATCACCATTAACCGCAAAAACGCTTCTTTGGAGTCGGTGTTAAAAGAAATCCGGATGCAAAGCGGCTATGATTTCTTTTACGACGGGAAAATAATTCCTAAAGACAAGCTGGTTGATATCAGTTTGAAAAATGCTGACATTAACGAAGCCCTCAAAAAGGTTTTGGCAGGATCTTCACTCAGCTATACCATTGAAGGTAAAATTGTGACCATCCGGAAAAGTATGCCTACAATTATTGATAAGGTCACTTCCCTGTTTATCAAGATAGATATAAAGGGAATAGTGGTTGATGAGCAAGGCACACCTTTACCGGGAGCCTCTGTGTTTATCAAGGATTCCCAGATCCGGACAACCACGAATAAAGATGGAGAATTTTTCTTGCAAAATGTGGAAGACAGTGCCATTGTGCTAATTGGTTATGTTGGCTACCAGCCGGTCCAGCGTACCGCTTCACGCGATATGGGAACAATTAAAATGACTGCTTCAACCAGCAACCTTAAGACAGTAGAAGTTAAATTCAATACGGGCTACCAGGAAATATCCCGGGAGCGCGCCGCAGGATCGTTTGCGAAACCAGATCTGAAGGTGATGCTTAACCGGACCAGTACTCCAAATATTTTAACGCGTTTGGAAGGATTGGTTCCGGGTTTGACTACCCGTGGCCCAGGCGGTTTACTTGTACGCGGTCAGAGCTCTCTGCCAACCGGCGACAACCCCCTGACCACTACCAGACCCTTAATTGTCATCGATGGGATTGAATTTGAAGGCAACATTGAACAGGTGAACCCGCAGGATGTTGAAGATATCACCATCTTGAAGGATGCAACTTCAGCCTCCATCTGGGGGGCAAAAGCCGCAAATGGCGTCATCGTAATTACCACAAAAAAAGGGAAAGCAGGCGATCGGCTGAGGTTCAATTACGACGGATATTATGCATTTCAGGGTCGGCCGGACCTTGATTATGTCAAGCGAATGAATTCGCAGCAGTTTATCGCCCTCTCCAGGGAACTGTTTCCACAATTTTTTCCATATTTCCCGGACTGGGAAACTGTTAACAGTACCTTTGGAAACCTGCCTCATTTGCAGATACAATATGACCGCGCCCGAAACCTGATTACCCAGGAGCAGGCAGATTTCAAGCTGGACAGCCTGGCCAAACTCTCCAATACCGGTCAGATTGCAGATCTTTTTGTTAGAAATGCAAGTACGATAAACCAGACATTATCTGTTTCCGGAGGTGGAAAGGCGCATACCTTTTATGGTTCATTAAATCACATTGGTACGCAAAGCAATACACCGGGAGAACAATACAATCAGTACAAAATTAATCTCAACAACAACCTGATCATCAATAAAAGGATAACGGCTTTCATCAATGCAGACCTGACCAATACGGTGACCAAAAATAGCAATACCTATAAGCCCGACCGTAATATTGTTCCTTATCAGATGTTCAAGGACGCAAATGGCAATCCTTTGAACATTAATTATTTAGGCAACTATAAAAATATTCCCCTTCCGGATTCCATCAGGGCCATCTACCAGTCACTAAGCCGCATCAACCTCGACTATAATCCAATGCTTGAACAGGACAGGGCTTACAGTAGCAGCAACGGGATTTTTGCCAGATTGGTCGGAGGGATCAACGTGAACATTTTGAAAGGACTGGATTTCCAGGGTACTTATGGTTATAACCTGGGCAACACCAATACACGGACAGTAAGGCAGCAGGACAATTATGAAATGAGAACCCAGGTTGTGGAATTTACACAGGCCGAAGACGCTACAGTCGCTCCCGTTTACAACCTTCCACAAATAGGCGGCAGTTTGATGACCACAACCAACTCCACCAGGGCCTGGACAATAAGAAACCAATTGGTGTTTAACCGCGATTGGAAGCAGCATCAATTCACCCTCATGGCTGGGCAACAAGCCACCAGCAGCACGCCGGTTACTACAACAGCAACTTATTATGGCTGGGAAGATCAGCTGCAAACTTCAAGGCCAGTAGATCTGGCGAGTTTAGGTAAAGGAATTAATGGGGTCAGCGGGTTGGCAACATTACCCAACAATGTTGGCGGGGCAGAAGGACGCATTGCCAGAACCACTTCCTATTTTGCTAACCTGGGTTATACTTTCGACAGGAAATATACTTTGAACGCCAGTTGGAGAATTGATGAGAGTAATTTGTTCGGGCGGGATAAATCTGCACAGAACAGACCCGTTTACAGCATTGGCGGTAAATGGGCTTTAGGTAGTGAAGGATTTATGGAAGCGGCGAGCTGGCTCAATCAACTGGATGTTCGTCTGACGTATGGAATTACCGGTAATGCCCCTTTTGCAGGAGCCGCAGCATCTTACGATATTCTGACTGCTCAAAGTGACCCTAATTATGTGACGGGAGCAGGCTATTTATTAAATTCCCCCCGTAACACCAGGTTGACCTGGGAAGGCACAAAGGTTTACAATGCGGGTGTTGACTTTTCCATATTTGAAAACCGGTTGAGCGGATCAATTGATGGATATATTAAGAAAACGGAAGACCTGATCGGTCAACTGGCCACTTCGCCGTTATCAGGTTATGACAATGTCATTGGCAATTACGGTAATTTAGATAACAAAGGGATTGACATTGGATTGAATTCCATAAACATCAGCACTGGTGACTTTAGCTGGAGCACAGGGCTGACCTTTAGCTACAATAAAAACAAATTGACGCTTCTGCGTGAGAATCCGCCGGTTACAGGAGATGAACTGACTTTGCGGGAAAGGATGGTAGGTTATCCTCTATATACACTCTTCGTTTACAATTATGGAGGCTTAAATGCTAACGGTGATCCACAGGTCCGGCTTGCAGATGGTACAGTAACCTCCGAAATCAACGTAACTAAACCAGAAGATATTCTTTACGCAGGTACTACCCAACCCGTTTGGTCAGGCGGGCTTCAGAATAATTTTCAGTATAAATCCTTCAATCTGAGTGCAAGCATAATTTACAGCGGAGGTTATATCATCACCAACAACAGCAATCCCGCAACCAATGAATCCATTCCCGGTACCAATACGCTGCCATTGGACTTTTTGAACCGCTGGAAGGTCCCGGGTGATGAGAAAAGAACCGATATCCCAAGATATGTACCTTCGGGCGATTTGGCAGGTGCCCGCAATATCGGCTACTTTAATCAATCTCAGCGCTATGCCTTAAATGGAGCATATATCAAACTCCGCGACATCACCTTATCCTATAGCCTTCCACCAACGTTGGTAAAATCAATTCATGCACAGGGTGTTTCCTTCCGGTTCCAGGTGAATAATTTATTGTTATGGACTGCCAATAAAAACGGCATAGATCCGGAATTTTTAGGGATGACACGGGACGCCCAGGGAACAATCAGTCTGGGCGCGCACATTAGTTTTTAATTATCAAATAGAATCAGATATGAAAATTTTTCGAAAATATATTTTAGGTTCATTCGTGCTGATGGTGCTGATCGTTCCAATATCCTGTAAACGTGATTTCCTGGAAATTGTACCTAAAGGTCAGGCGATTGCTACCACCACAGCCGACTATGAGAAGCTACTAAATGCAAATTATTTGGCAAGTACGTTCACAGCTGGCGTATATGAGGGCGATGAGATGGCTGCACTGCAACCTGATTTTAATGGCCTGAATGGCACTGATTTACTCCGGCAGCAACGTTTGTTCAGGTATGAAGCGCGTATATATGACGCTGCCGACTTGCCCATCGAGATTACAGGTGAATCGAACTATATCAGGAAACTTTACCTGTTTAATAA
>NZ_DATCRD010000042.1:0-2368 GCF_036569185.1 Chitinophaga sp. | reverse complement strand
GAATTTTAAAGGATACCACTGTTGCAGGGGTAACCGTAAAAACAGGAGAGATCTCCACTGTAAGTACTATTACATTAAAATAATAACGGCATTGAGTTGATAGCAAAAAGGCTGGCCATTGGTCAGCCTTTTTTACTGTAGGTTCACCTGTTTCAAATTAAATATCTTTGTTGTTGTAATCTTCATCTTATGAAAATAGCATTGGCATCACCTCCAACTCCCGTATCCGTTACTGACGGCTTATCATGGACCGCGCAACTGGCAGAAGAAGCCGCAAAACAGCAGGCGGAAATTATCTGTTTCCCTGAGTCGTATATACCGGGTTATCCCGGAATGGGGTTGCCGGAAGATCGCTCGCCGGAAAAAATGCAGTATGCGCTGAAGCAGGTGAAGGAAATTGCTGCAAAAAATGCTATTGCCATTATTATGCCTATGGATTGGTACGAAGGCGCTTCCGTTTTGAACGTGGCCTTTGTTATTTCCGCCACCGGCGAAGCGCTTGGCTACCAGGCCAAAAACCAGCTGGATCCTACGGAAGATACTTTCTGGACGCCTGGTACAGAGCGTCATATTTTTGAAGTGAATGGGGTGAAATTCGGCATCACTATTTGCCATGAAGGATTCCGCTATCCCGAATCAGTGCGTTGGGCCGCCCGTCACGGCGCGCAAATCGTGTTTCATCCGCATTGTACCGGCAGCGATACAACCGGTGTATTGCTTACAGAATGGGGAAATAAAAACAATCCCTACTATGAGAAAGCAATGATGATGCGCGCGCTGGAAAATACTATCTACTTTGCCAGCTCCAATTATGCATTTAAATATCCTGATTCCGCCAGTTCCATTATAGCCCCTGATGGAACCTGCATTGCGCATGGCGAATATGGCAAGCCAGGCGTAACGGTAGCGGAAATCGATACTGCGCTGGCCACGGGGCTGCTGGCTAAAAGATACCGGTCAGCGTTGTATGTAAAATCGCATTATTCCGAAAACCGGTAGCTGCCGTGTACGTCGTAGTCAATGCCATGCTTTTTCTTTAGCTCCTGGATATAGTTGAGGGTATGCATAGTATGTGGGCTTGCCACTGTATCGCCCACCCGTTCAAAGGTGTGCAACAGGGTTTCTTCCAGGCATTCGGAAACGCTCATGCGCTTATGTATCGCAAGGTCCTCTAACAGGGCGGCAAGGCGCTTTTCCAGCCGCACATGTACATCCGTCCGTTCGATTTTGATAGCAGGGCCCTGGTTGTAAATGTAATGGCCAAAGACCAGGGAGTTGCCATAAGGATCTTTTACTCTATAGTCGCGTATGCCATAGGGCTGGTCCTCTATGGGCACAGTGATCTCCACGTTATTCGCCTGGTGGAATGCATATTGTTCATCGGCATCGCTGATGATAAAAGCTACCTCGGAGGGCCCGTTTACATAAGGTGTGCCTTTTGCAAGATGGATGTTCACGTTGCCAAGGCTAACCCCGGCAAAGGTAAGCGGTTCGCCCCAGGTAAATTGAAGACCAAAGCCCAGGCGGCTTGTGTAAAAATCAACCGCTGCTTCGATGTCGTCAACAAGCAGGGTAGGGAACACCTGGTTATACTCAGTATTTACTGCGGGTGTCATAATCATGATTTTCCTTTAAATTAGTACATATTTACCGGAATGAAAGTACAATTACTTACGCCTCCTGCCACCGTTGCGGATTATGTAAGCAGCATTGTAGTGCTTGAAAATAACAGTATGTTCTATGAAGCGGTATTACCGCTCATTGCCAACGGTTATCCCAGCATTACTTTCCAGCTTACAGATCCCGCACGGATACTCAGCGCCGGTAAGAAAAGCGAGCACCTGGTATTGTACGGGCAAAACATCGCGCCGATCCGCCTGCATACAGCCGGTGAAATAACGGTGATTGCCTATTTTCTTCATCCTTATATGGTGCAATCCCTGTTTGGATATGAGGCTAAAGAACTCACCGGCCAGGGGATCGACCTCAGTCTGTCCGGCCTGGCGAGGGAAATAAACCTGAAAGAACAGCTGCTCAACTCCACCTCTCTCAATGCCCGGCTGGAATTGATGAATAGATATGTACAGCAGCTATCCCAACGTAGTAAAATCCGCATAAACGAGCCTATCACCTACGCTACCCGTCTCATACAAAAAAATAAAGGCACCATCTTACTGATGGATCTCCAGAAGGAGTTATACATCACAGAACGCACCCTGCAACGCAGGTTCGAGCAGCATATTGGTCTTACCCCGAAAATGTACAGCCGGATCTGCCAGTTTAACGCTGCGTTGCAGCAGCTTAACCGCAACAGGTTTTCGGACATGACCGGCGTGGCGCTGGAAAACGGTTATGCAGATCAAAGTCA
>NZ_DATCRD010000041.1:0-10081 GCF_036569185.1 Chitinophaga sp. | reverse complement strand
CTGCGGGAAGCCACTGAATGCGTGGCCGTGCCTACCCAGTTGGCGCCGGGAGGAAGAATTGAAAGCGTTCTGTTAAGCGGTGAGGCTTCAAATGTTTGCTGGCTGTAGGCCCAGTTCAAACTATTGGCGCCAACATTGGTTTCACCGGTTTGCCCGGCGAGATAGGTATTGTAAAATGCTACCTGCTGCTGTATGGGATTCAGCTTCAGATCGCCGTTGTTGGTAGTGGAGGCAAACGGCAGGTATTCCAGCTGTTCTCTTCCGTAGCTATCATATACATGAGGGATCACCAGGTCATATCCTGAAGGGCTGCCCTGTTTTACTACAGTTTGCAGCGGTCTTCCCAAACCGTCTGTATACTCGGTTACCTGTTCTACTTCCGCACTGGTTTTTGTGCTGATAGCTGCAGCACCTGCTACCGGCACTTTTGCCTTCCAGGTGCGCACACTGTTCACCGGCAACTGGCTGGTGTAAGGCGCCGGCGGCGTTTGTTGTCCCCTTGCCTGCAGGGGAAAGATCATACAGATCAGTATGATGACTGTAATGAGATTTTTATATGGCATGAAACGTTTATTCATAATATTTTTTTTGTTTGCAACGGATCGATATTCCTTTTCCAGGTGAATGAAGCAACGCTGTTATCACGGCGCTCCCCAATAACTATATCCAAGCACCCTATAGGGAGATGTACCGCTGCTGGAAGAAATACTGATCGTATAGGTTCCGGCCGGCATATTACTCAATACAATACTGGATGGCGATGAACAGGTATAAGTGGTTCTGCTGGCGCATAAAGAGCCGTTCCTGCTGGCAGCACCTGTAAGCGAGTAGGAAATGGTGAAGTAATAGGTAGGTTCTCCGTTTACACTCAAAGTAATATCTCCTGCCAGTGTGGAAGTGAAGGTAGCAGAGGTGGTACCGTTGTACGACAGCGAGCCATATTTTATTACCTGTGAAGAAGTACAGGTACCGTTGGTATTGGCATAATTCTGCCCGTTGGCATTCACATCATTTACCGCCTTCTGATCGGCATCCGCCTGGCTGATGATAGAAGTATATCTTCCTGCGGGAACGTTGTACGTAACTGTGCTGCCGTTAAACCCTGCGGCGCAGTTGTTCCTGGTGAAGTCGCCACTTTTCGCTGCACTATAATAAATCAGTGAGCAGGTACCATTGGCATTGGCGTAAGCCTGCCCGTACAAGTCGGCCTCATTCACTGCCTGCTGGTTGGCATCCGACTGGCTGATGGTGGAGCTGTACTTTCCGGCGGGCACCGTGTACACCACATCTCCCGGCTGGTATCCTGCGGCGCAGTTATTTCTTGTTATCGTTCTTGTATATACTGCGCTGGTATAAACCGGGTTATCAGGACAGCCTGTAGGAAGACCGTAATAATTGTAACAGGTTTTGGTGATAATATTTTTATCATCATCTCTCACAATACCTAACCTGCCAAGACCATCGTACTCATAGGTGGTAGTTTTCCCGGCAGGATCCGTTTCGCCGGTTTTACCCACCTGTGGGTCGTAGCTGAAGGTGGTGAGCAAGGCATCCGAAGGAAATACCCGTATATCATCTATCACTCCTGAAAGCGCTACAGGGGCTGTATACACCTGCTGTTTCATCACCCATTTTCCATTTTCCCACGACCAGTACTGCAGGTAATATTTCCTTGTATCCGGCAATGGAAAATTCACGGTGTAGGCTCCGTACTGCGCGCTGGTATAATACGAACGACCGCTGTGCGCGCTGCCTGTAACGGCGCCACCCTGTGTATAATTTTCAAAGCCCTGGTAGAAGAATCCGCGTGTAGCCGTAGACGTTGGCTTCAGGAAATTATAGGAATAACCCATCGCTTTATAATTCGATGTACCACTGCCGGAGGTAATGGACAATGTATAGGTACCCGCCGGCATATTAGGCAGCGTCACTGTTTCAGGGTAAGAGCAGGTAGTGGAAGTTCTGCTTACACACAGGCTGCCAGCGGCATTGGATGGCCCTGTTAAAGTATAGTTGATCCCGTAGGTTTCTCCCGGCGATGGGATAGCAGAGAACACCATGTTGCCGGCTGCATCGTGGGTAAACGTTACCGACGAAGGGCCGGGGGTAATGGTAAGCGTGCCCGACTGCGTTACTATAGTGGAAGAAACCGTAAAAGCATCTTCTGCATTATCAATCACTGCCACCGGTAAATTATCACCATAGCCATACTGGTAAGTGGTGGCTTTTCCTCCCAGCATTTTTTCACTGGAAAGATTGGATGTGGCCGGGTCATACTTGAATAACTTTTGCTTCACCGCGGCGCCACCCATGTAAAGGTCTGATTTTGTCAGGTACAAATTCTGGCTGTTGCCCCATGCGGAAGTAGTATAAGTGTTGTGAATTTCACGGGTAATACCGTTCCTGCTTTCCGTTTCATGGATAACAGGATTAACCACATTCGCATTTGCGAGCGAAGTAACAACGGCCTGTTCACCCGTGGCGAGCCGCGGTATATCTGTATCCTGTGCACGGTACAATGTTTTCACATACGACTTTCCTTTCGAATCGGTAGTAGTAATAGTCTTCACCTGGCGGAGATTGGCAGGTGAAAATCCAAAATTAGTAGTGGTTTGTATATAAGTACCGGGGCGCAGCTGATCGTATTCCCTGTGCACTACCTGCGTAAGCTGGTAATTTTCATACGGTGTAAAATACACAGTATTGAAAGAGCTGTAGCCGGAAGAGCCGCCTACGGCATAAGACACGGTATTCCACTTATACGCCCATGCTTTTTGTGTAGCAGGATTTGTTAACATCGAATAGGCAGTGAGCGGCGTGAGGTCTTCCGTGATCTTTTGGTTGGCAGCATTGTAAACAGTAACGCTGAGCGGCAATCCTCTTTTAAAAGCATAGCTGGTGGAAGAGGTGACATCCGGAACTGCGCCCTGCTGGCCCGGTGTAAGATAGTTGAGGATATCGGGGAAGTCGCTGAAATTAGAGAAGGTGCTTACTGTATACCCGCCATTTTTTTCTGTTACTTTTACAGATGAATAACCAACAAAGTTGCCGTTCAGATCGTACACTTCAGAAGGACATTCTGAAAGTCTCTGATTGATCACGATATTTCCGTTTTGGTTGGCCCAGGCATAACCGATGATAGTGTAAGAAGGACTGAAGACCTGCCCGGTAGAGAGGTTATTAGCATCTACATAACTATAATCTTTATACAGGTTTTCCCCGTTAGGCATCGTTTGCGCCAGTCTTTTTACACGAAGGCCGCCAACGGTAGTATTGGTACCGCTTTTATTATAGTCGTTCAGCTCATACGTTACGTTCCAGCTGCCACCATTCAGTTCCTTTACACCCGTTAACACACCTATTTGTGCGGCCGTAAGATCGGGGTTCCGGTTGTTATCGGGAAATGGTGTAAATACTTTAGGCACATAAAAATTCTGGTATCCCCAGAGATCTACTTCCGCATATGCTTTGCGGTTGGACATGGTATGGGAAGTATTATAGGTAAACGTGCGCAGCGTGATGGGTGTTGCCGTGACGCTGTTGTTCCCTTTTACCCTGATGCTATCCAGCCGGAGCCGCAGCATGTTGGGATCGGTAGATGGTGTGCCGAAATAGCTGTGATTAAAGGAATAGGTATTAAGCGTCATTGGCGGCAGTAACGACGATTGCACAATGCTTACCAGTCGCGCAGCCCCGGGCTCATCCTGCCGGTCGAATGCATAATTGAATTCCACTTTGCCCGCACCTGTTACTATTCTTGAAACATATTTTGGCGGCACTAATGTAGTAACAATGGGGTGCGTGGTATCCCAGTTGGTATTGCCGTAAATATCCCAGGTAACAACGCCTACATAGTGATTAAGCACATCATTGCCGGGAGCGGAGGTATACTCCAATGTAGCCACATCCTTGCCGTTGAGCGTAACAATTTTATCCAGGTACCAGGTAGTGGGGAAGGTATTGGAGTTGCCATAAATAGTAGCGTTGGTATATTCTTTTGAAGCGCTGGCAGAACCGAAATAATAGTGCGTACCATTTTCATCGATGGCTTCAAAGGAGCTGCTGGAATAACCGGAAGTGTTATAAAAATTTTTGGCAATGATTTTAACGCCGTTGTTATTAGACACCGCTATATTCCCGTTTTCATCAAATGTAAACTGGAAACTGAAGTAGGGTGTTTTGATGAAATAAATATCGGGCTCTCCGTCGCTGGTGGGCGGCGTGGAAGTGAACGAACCGGGTAAGGCGGCGCCATTGCGTTTCCAGTTGGCTACCTGTTGTCCGGCATGACCGGTACCCAGGTACCCGTTCGACTGCTCATCCGGGAAAGCGCGTACCACGCGGGTTACGCTGCCGCCGGCATTCAACAGCCATCCAAGGCCCGCCTGGCTGGCATAGTCCTGTACCTTAATTCCTTTTCCGCCAATATAAGTGAGGGAAACGGGGATCGTTAATTCTTTTGACGTGAGCTGGCAAAGAGGGATGTTGGCAGACATCGTACCGGTGTGCAGGTCTACACCTACATCGGAGGTAGCCGATATCGCCACTGTATTTCCCAGGAAGCGGTTGTTGGGGGATGGCAGTACCAGTCCACCGTTTATCTGTGCCAATGCAGGCACAAAGGATAAACACAGGCACGACAGGACCCATAGTTTTCTGAGCAACTTTAATGAATAGGGCATTGCTATTAAATGTTTATGAGAGTAGGGTTTTATAATTTATGTGCAAGACGGATTTTCAAAGGTTGGGCTCTCGGCACCTGGCGGCTGGCCAGCACATCGAACAGTACCTGGATACTGTTTGTTTGCTTACCAATTTTTGTTTTCTTCATTATACCGATCAATGCGCTCTGTTGCCAGAACTTCAATTGATTGATCTGGTCTATTTTTGAAAACTCATGCATATAGTTTTCTTCAGCGCCGGCGCTCAGCCAGAAGGTGTTCTTCAGTTTCATATCGAAGAATGTTCTCAACCCCAGGCCCTGGTTACTCAGCTTCAGATCGTTGATACCTTTGCCCAGGCCCAGCTGGTAGGCAGCGCCAATACCTGCTACGGTATTGTCTGAAAACTTATAGCCAACAGACAGTCCAAGTGCGGAGATCACCGGCAATACACCGGTGGCCGGCTGGTTTTGCAGGTTCCAGCTGTATTCCAGGCGCTGCCACAGCGTTTTCTTGTTCAGGTTATTGGGAGTATACCCATCAGGAAGATCTACATTGCCTGCATCCGGCCCGTTGGCCATTATTTTAGACTGGAGGTTATCTATCTGCTGACGCGCTGTTCTCAGTTGCTGCGACAATGCTCCTGCGGCGCCTGCGCCTCCGCCGGTGATCTGTGTTTGTATACGCGACTGGATCTGGTCGCGCGTTACCAGGTCGGCGCTGCCGCGAAGCAGGCTTTCCGCTGCTGATGAAGCACCAAATAATTCCGACAGCATGGAATGCTTCTCCATAAAGCTTTTGAAAGCCGGTACTTTATCCATCACCTGCAGCGTTTTCTTTAGCAGCTTATCCGGCTCATTCAATGCATCTTTGTATTCGCGCAGCTGTGCGGAGTAGTAGTACAGGTCTTTGTTCAATTTATCGTATGAATTTTTTAACCCGGATGGCAGCGATTTGTATTGCGACAAATACTCTTTGATCAGCGCTTTTCGCTGTTGGATGAATTCCTTTACCTGGTCTGCTTCCTGGAGCTTTCCCTGCAATTCGTTTAGCCCTGCCAGTGATTCTTTCACTTTAGTGGTAGCGCCGCCGGAGGTGTACCTGTCTGCAAAAGACAAAATACCGCGCAGGCTATCCACGTAAGGCTGATACGACCCGGTAACCGCTGTAACCGCTGCTGTTGATTTTGATTTGATGCCGGCAATCTTTGCATCATAGAGCTTGTCAAGCCCTTCAGGGTAAAGATTTTTTGCGGCAGTGCTGTCGAAGCTATACAGCTGCTCATACATGTCGAGGTCTGTTTTCTTAACAGCGCTCAATTGTTTCTCTGCCCGGCGCATCAACTGCGTTTTATAAGCCGACCATTTCTTCAGCGATTGCGCGGCCAGTTTCGAGGGAACAGGAGGAGCATGTACAGCAGTTTGTGAGCTGTCTTTCAGGGCCCCTGCGTTTGTGTGCTGAGCCCATGTTGTATCACTGCAGAATACCAGCAATACAGCAAGGCCGAAACACTTATCACGCATAAATGCTACGTAGTAAAGAGGTTTCAAGATGAAGATATTTTAGGGTACATATGAATATTAATCTCACAGGTATTCATACGGCATTGATGGCGGAAGAAACTTCAGCACTCTCCCCGGGAATCGCTGCTGCAGCGGCGACATCCGGTGTTGACAGATCATTAAAAAGTTATGATAAACTACACATCAATGCAATAGCAATACTGATACGGTTACTGTTTGGTTGAAATAAATAAAGTTGAAATAAATAAAAAAAATACTGAAACCGGGTAAACACAAGATCTGAGGCACAAGGGCAAAAACTAACTGGCTAACATGGCTTAAGGAATTATTTTTAGTGTTCTCTTTTGTTAATAGGGCGTCGTAAAAATGTCCATTTCTATCGTTGAAATAAAAGTATAAAATAAAAAAGATATCGGTGCGGAAATTTATTTCCTCGATAAGAAGGTATTAAAATGAGTATGATATCTAAATGATTAGCATAAAAAAAACCGTCCATTTTTTACGTGGACGGTTTTTTCTATCAGTACAATTATTTTATGCTTTCTTCCCTGGCAGATAAGCGGAACCAGTCTTTCGCATAAGGCTTCAGCAACGTAGTGGCTGCAGTGGGGCCCCAGGTGCCGGCTTTATAGAGATGCAGTTCCTTTGCGGGATATTTTTTCCAGGTGTCGAGGATAGGCATTACTACTTTCCAGGCGGCTTCCACCTGGTCGGCACGCATGAATAAGGTAGGGTTGCCATCCAGTACATCCAGCAGTAATGCTTCGTATGCTTCCGGAATTGTTTCCGTATAGGATTCCTGGTAAGTGAAATCCATCTCCACCGGTTTTAATTTCATTTTCAGGCCGGGGACTTTACTTTCAAACAGTAAACTGATTTCAAGTTCCGGTTGAATACTGATGATCAACCTGTTTGGCGTGATATCATCTTTAAAAATCTTATGGGGAGAATCTTTAAACTGTACTACAATTACAGACGACTGCACCGGCATTGATTTTCCTGTGCGCAGGAAGAAAGGTACGCCTTTCCATCTTTCGTTGTCGATAAATAATCTTGCGGCAATAAAAGTTTCCGTGTTGGAAGCGGATAATACATGTTCCTCTTTGCGATATGCCAGTCGCGGCGCGCCATGCACATTACCCGCAGTGTATTGTCCGCGGATCACATTTTTCAACACCTGTGCAGGCGTATACTGCCTGATATCTTTCAATACTTTCACCTTTGCGTCGCGGATCAGTTCCGACTGGTAAAATTCCGGCGAGTCCATAGCCACAATACATAACAGCTGCAGGAGGTGGTTCTGTACCATATCGCGCAGGGCGCCGGCGCCATCATAATAGCCGCCTCGTTTTCCTACGCCTACTTCTTCTGCCACGCTGATCTGTATATGATCGATATATTTTTTATTCCACAGTGGTTCAAATACGTAGTTGGCAAAACGGAATGCCATGATATTCTGCACGGCTTCTTTTCCCAGGTAATGATCAATACGGTAGATCTGTTTTTCCGCAAAACGTTTGGTGAGGAAGCGGTTCAGTTTTTTCGCGGTTTCCAGATCGGTGCCAAAAGGTTTTTCCACTACAATACGGTCCAGGCCATCGCGGTTACAAATGGTGTGCTTGTATAATCCTTCTGCAATGATTTCGATAAAGCGGGGCGCCACGGCAAAGTAAAAGATACGGGAGCCATGCTGCTTTTGCTTTTTCCCGAATGCTTCCAGTTTTTCTTTCAGGCCGGTGTAGGTTTCTGTTTTCAGGAAATCGCCCTGGAGATAAGAGATATTCTTAGCAAATCCTTCCCATTGTTTTTCATCTGCTTTCCCGTTACGGCTAAACTCATTTACCCCGGCAAGCAGGTCGAGTTTAAATGCCGCTTCATCTTCCGGCAGAAAATCCACGCAATAAATGGTGAATACAGGCGGAAGATGGTTATCGGTATACAGGTTATAAAGCGCGGGTATCAGTTTTCTTTTGGTCAGATCCCCTTTGGCGCCGAAGATGGTGATAGCGGAGGGGAGTGTTTTTCCAGTTTTCATCTAAGCATCGGTTTATTCCCCTGTAATTTAAGCATCATTCCTGGAATCTGCTATGCTTTTTTGGCGCGATGGATTTGAAAATTAAACGAGGCCCGTTGACTTTCTGTTCTTTTAATACTAATTTGCACCCGTTATCAACCATACACCCAGGCAACTCATTACTTTTTCCCGCTTTCCTTCCGGCGCTGTGACCTTGTTTTTGCTGCATAGAGGTAAGCTTTTATCACCGTTATTCAAAAAAATGAACAACGCAATCTATGTTCAGAAAATTATTGGCCGTTAGCATGCTTACGGGTATTACCGTTCCATTGGCGGCACAGGTAAAAACAGACAGCAGTAAGGTATTTACACTTGGGGAAGTGGTTAGCTATGCCCGGCAGGGCGATTCCGCCAGCACGGTTTCCATGGAACAGATCCGGCAGTTTCACCGGCTCAATGTATCCTCAGCCCTTAACCTGCTACCCGGCATCAGCCAGTCAAACGTAGGCCCCCGCAATGAATCCATGATCTACCTCCGGGGATTTGACCTGCGGCAAACGCCCGTTTTTATGGACGGTGTACCGGTATATGTACCTTACGACGGGTATGTAGACCTTGCACGGTTCACTACTTTCCATCTCTCTAAAATAGTAGTAGAAAAAGGAGGCGCCTCCGTGTTATACGGCCCCAATACCATGGGCGGCGTTATTAACCTGCTTTCTTCGAAACCCATACACCGGCTGGAAGTGAATGCTTCCGCCGGATGGCTCAGCGGCGGACATGAAGAAGCGCTCAGCATTGGCAGCCGGCTGAAGAAATTTTACCTGCAGGCCGATATATCGAGGTACCAGCGGGATTATTATCGCCTTTCCGATGATTTTACCAGCACCAAAACAGAAGACGGGGGTAAAAGGAATAACTCATTTAGCAGCGACTGGCGTTATGGCATACGGCTGGGTTATACGCCCAATGAAAAAAACGAGCTGGCCATCGGGTTTTCCCACCAGGATGGTACCAAGGGAACACCGGTATATACGGGAACGGATACACTGAATTCGTTATATAAAAGCCCTCGCTACTGGCAATGGCCCGAATGGAATAAGGAAAGCATTTATTTCCTTTCTAACAGCGCCCTGAATGCAAAAAGTTATCTTAAAAGCCGTTTGTATTTCGACCGGTTCATTAACGTGCTCAAAAGTTTTGACGACGCCACCTATACCACGCAAAAGAAACCTTATGCCTTTACCAGTTACTATAACGACTATACGTTTGGCGGCAACCTGGAATATGGCTACACGCTTTCCGCCGCCAATAGCTTGAAAACAGCCGTACATTTTAAACAGGATGTGCACCGGGAACATAATGAGGGCGAGCCGGAAAGAAAGGTAGCTGATAACACATTTTCCGCCGGTATTACAGACCGTCATGTATTCGATATCCACTGGACCCTGGAGGGCGGCGCCGCATTTAATTACCGGCAAAGCATGGATGCGCAGAACTACAACAGCCAGACCAAAACCATTACCGGTTTCCCGTCGAACAACAGCAACGCATTGAACGCACAGGCCAAACTTGCCTATGCCTTTACCCGCGGACGTTCCCTCACTTTGTCCGTAGACCGGATGACGCGTTTTGCCACCATCAAGGACCGTTATTCCTATAAACTGGGGACAGCCATACCTAACCCGGATCTGAAACCGGAAAATACGCTCAATTTTGGATTACAGTACAGCGATACCCGGCTCCGGAACATCAGCCTGGATGGAAGCATTTTCTATAACCGTATCGGCAATGTGATCCAGAATGTTAACAACGTGGTGTACGACACTACAAAAAAACAGTGGCTATCGCAGGCGCAGAACAGAGGCCGCGCGGAGTACTAC
>NZ_DATCRD010000040.1:0-23421 GCF_036569185.1 Chitinophaga sp. | reverse complement strand
CAGTATGGATACTGCCTGTTTCCCCCGGATATTCCCCGTATCCGAACCGTATTTGAGCCCAATATCCCTCGTATCTATTAGGGATAAGTTAAAGGCGTTTTATAGTCTTGTGTAATAGTTGATGCTTCGGGGGAAAAGAGGGCGTTGATAGGGAAGCTCCTGCATTACCCTGTTTTTCAGCATACAAAACAACCAGGCCTGCAGCGGTTCAGAGATACCGGTCCCGGCGTTAGCAGTGAACAGCAGTTGATCTCTATGATCCGGAACCCCCAAAAAAATATATATGATTGGCATGCGTTAACAGTGGAGCACAGTGCCCGCCCTGCCCTGGTGCATAAAAAAATGCCTGATTGGCAGGGTTAGCAAATGGAGTACAGCTGATTCCCTGCCTGGAACCAAAAAATATACATAATTGGCCGGCGTTAACAGTGGACAACAACCAATCTCTGCATAGTTACTTGCATAAATGAAAATTAATTGTTAATTTGACAATTATTTCCACGTGCGTATGAAAAAATTGCTCATTTGCCTTTTGGCACATATTCCTGTTATTGCTGCGGCACAATCCACTCAACTGCAAACATTCGCTCCCGGCGAAGTCCGGTTGCTGCCAGGACTTTTCCTGGATGCCCAGCAAACGGATGAAAAGTATATTTTATCCCTTGATCCGGACCGCCTGCTGGCCCCTTTCTTAAAGGATGCTGGCATTCCTGTAAAGAAAGAAAATTATGGTAACTGGGAAAGCTGGGGACTGGACGGACATATTGCAGGGCATTACCTGTCCGCCCTCTCACTAATGTATACGGCTACCGGGAAACAGGTTTATCTCCAGCGGTTACATTATATGCTGGATCAGCTGCAAAAGTGTCAGCAGAGGAATGGCAACGGTTACCTGGGTGGAGTTCCGGATGGGAAGCAGCTCTGGAAGCAGGTAGCGGAAGGCAGGGGAGATGCAGTTACAAAACGATGGGTGCCCTGGTACAACGTGCACAAAACCCTGAATGGTTTGCTCGATGCCTGGACCCTCACTGGCAGCACACAGGCCCGCGATATGCTGCTGGGGCTGTGCCGCTGGAGCAAGAATGTTACGGCGAGCCTCAGCGATGAACAGATGCAGGGGATGCTGCAAACAGAATTCGGCGGCATGAACGAAATTTTTGCCGCTGTGGCGGAACAAACCGGCGATACCTCCTGGCTTTACATGGCCAGGCGCTTTACCCATAAAAAATTACTGGACCCGCTCACCATGCATACCGATGCCCTCACAGGATTGCATGCCAATACCCAGATACCCAAAGTAGTAGGTTTCATGAGAACCGGTATAGTAGGCCACGATGCTGCCCTGGAAGATGCTTCCGCTTTCTTCTGGAACACCGTGGTGCAGCGCAGAAGCATCTCCATAGGAGGAAACAGTGTACGCGAACATTTTCATGCGGAGAATAATTTCCGCGCCATGCTGGAAAGCCCCGAAGGACCTGAAACCTGTAACAGCTATAATATGCTGAAACTTACCAGGCTGCTTTTCCTGAACAATCCCGATGGCAAATACATGGATTATTACGAGCGCACATTGTATAATCATATCCTTTCATCCCAGCACCCTAATGGCGGATTTGTATATTTCACACCCATACATCCCATGCATTACCGGGTATATTCCACTCCTGGGAATGCCTTCTGGTGCTGCGTTGGCACAGGCATGGAAAACCATGGGAAATATGCAGAACTGATCTATGCCCGGTCAAAAGATTCACTTTATGTAAACCTGTTCATTCCTTCGGTGCTGCAATGGAAAAGCAAGTCGCTGCAGCTGACGCAGGTAACCAGGTTTCCTGAAGAGGACGCCTCCGTGCTGAAACTCTCTTTGAAAAAGCCGCAACTGCTAACCGTTGCTATACGCATCCCGGGATGGGTTAAAGATACAATGAGCGTTACTGTGAACGGGCAACATGCCGCCAGTACCAGCAGCGCCTCCGGCTATGTGTATATCCGCCGCACCTGGAAAAATGGCGATGTGGTGAAGATCCATGTACCCATGGAAGCGCGCACCGAAGGGTTGCCAGACAGCACTCAATGGGTATCCTTCCGGTATGGGCCCATCGTATTGGCCGCGGCTACGGATACACTCAATATGCCCGGTTTATATGCAGATACCAGTCGCTGGGGACATATTGCCCGGGGCGCCATGCGCCCAATGTCAGCCGCACCGGTATTACAACTGGATGCCCCTGGCATCGTTGCATTACAAAGCACAGGCAGGCCACTTGAATTTACCGCAGGCCAGCTGATCACACAGCCAGCTTTCCGCAATCTTAAACTGGTACCCTTTTACCGTGTGCATGATAGCCGGTATATGCTCTACTGGCCCTACGCAGGTAAGGCGGAATCTGGTAAAGTACAGGGAACGGAAGAGGCGGAAAAACAGCGGCTGGACAGTCTCACCACCGACCGTGTGTATGCCGGTGAACAGCAGCCGGAAACGGATCATCAGCTGGAGAGCGAAGGTAGTACTACCGGCACATCGGGAGATCAGCACTTCAGGATAACCCGTAACTGGTTCGCCTATACGTTGCAGGCGGCGGCAGCAGGTAATTACCAGTTGTATATCCGTTACCGTTATAGCGGCAGTGGCGACTGTGGCAGCGTTGTTATAGGAAACAAGACATTGGTAGAACTATGTACTAACGCTGACGCGCCTACGGAAGATCGTACCGCCATTGTAGATATACCAACCAGAATAGCAGCAGCCGGTAAGGTAAAAGTACTTTTCAGGGCCGCTTCAGGGAAGGTAACACCACGCATTATGGAGGTACGTCTTCTTAAAGCACCTTAATTTATCATCCTAATAATAATTTCTTCAGGCTTATGTCGTATGTTAAGAATGTATGTGCTGCTTTGTTTTTAATATGGTGCATGCCCTTGTCCGTAAAGTCGCAGTCAAACCCATTTGGCAATGCCCTTATTCCCGACCTGGTAGCTGATGTAAGCATCCAGGAGATAAACGGCATGTTTTATTGTTATGTAACCACCGATGGTTATGATGCCGGGCTTAAGACCTCAGGTCCTCCTGTAGTATGGAAGTCGAAGGATTTTGTTCACTGGAGCTTTTCCGGATCTTATTTTCCATCTGCTGAAGGGCAGCTGTATTGGGCGCCCAGTAAAGCGATTGAAGCCAATGGAAAGTATTACCTGTATCCCACAGTCAACGGGTATATGTATGCTGCCGTTTCCGATTCGCCCGAAGGGCCATTTCATCTGGCCGAAGGCCCTGATATTTTTACCAAACCTTATTCTTCCCACACGCTGCTGAAAACTAAAACACCAAAAGGCCCTGTTGGTATCGATGCGGAAGTTTTTATAGACGATGATAAGTCCGCATATTTATTCTGGCAATTAAGGCATGCTGCAAAGCTTAACAGTGATATGGTTACTGTTGATACCAATACTGTTAATATTCCCACTTCCCGGAATGGATATTCTGAAGGTCCTATTTTTTTTAAGCGCAAGGGTATTTATTATTATTTGTATACACTCGGTGGTGATGAGGCTTACCAGTATGCTTATGTTTCAGGCAAAGCATCTCCGCTGGGGCCTTTTGATTTCCCCAAAAGCAACGATATTATTGCTACCACAAATCACCAGCGCGGGATTTTTGGTCCCGGTCACGGATGTGTTTTCAATGTGCCTGGTACTGATGATTACTACTTTGCTTATCTTGAATATGGAAGAGGGAGCACCAACAGGCAAACGTATGTTAACAAGCTGCAGTTTAATGAAGATGGGTCTATCCGGCCTGTGGATCTTACCATGACAGGTGTGGGAGCGCTTCACCAGGTGAAAACGGATCGGCCTCAGAAAATAGTGAAAGCCATGGCTTCCAGTACCTGTACTGAAAAGAAAATTAAACCGGCAAAGGATTCCTCATTGAACCGTGTAGAATACTTTGTACCGTCGTTTGCATTCGATGGGGCAAACGGATCCCGTTGGATGGCTGCATCTGAAGATACTGCCTGCTGGTTGATGGCGGACCTGGGCAAGGTGAAAAGCATAAAGCGGAGCGAAGTTTATTTCGTCCGGCCCACAGCAGGGCATGCCTATGTTTTGGAGTATTCGACCGATGGTATACATTGGTCGCAGTGCGGCGGTCATGATGATCTTAAAATTCAATCTCCCCATTCAGATGTATTAGGTATTAAAGCAAGGTATTTAAGGATCAGCATTACGAAGGGCGTAAAAGGTGTATGGGAGTGGAATATCTATTAGGATAGTCGATCCGCCGGATACCGGAAAATACAAAATTAGCATATTTAAATATGCTAATTATAAAATAATATCCTTAAAAAGGATATTAATGTTTGTTAAAAATACATAAAATATATTTATAATGTAATAGATGTTAATATCAATAAACGTCGTTTGATCTGCTAAACGGGTATCAGTTTCACTGAAATATAGAATGCCTTCAGTTTTACTAACAAAGCGTCGTTTCCCATGAAATGAAATTAGAGATTATTACGGCCCCGGTTTACAAATTCTTCCAGCCGTTCCCGGTTGATGACCTGGTTATTCCATAACCAGGTATCCGGCTCATCTACGCGCGACAAACTAGCGTCCGACTGTACCGCCAGCCATTGCACAAATGCCTCCCGGGTGTGGAAGGTATGCACCGGTTCCAGCCATCCATCCCATACTGCTGCATATACATAATTCCCGCTGGCATTCTTTTCCAGTCCCATCCCACAGTAATCACGATGGCCATAACAGAGGGCGCCCTGTGCGAGTGCGGTGGCTACCTGTTCTGCCAGTTCCCGTCCATAGGCAGTATTCCGGGCCAGCAACATTTGTTTGAGCTCCTGCAGGCGGCGGGTTTCTTCCGCCTCATGGTCGCGGGCCTCTTTATCCTTTTGAGCGGCTGCCTCTTCAGAAGAGATAATGTTATAGACAAAGTGGTTATGCTCCAGGTTGATGCTGATGGTGAAAGCCACGGCATGTGGAGCTTCGGTTGCCTGGTAGCGGTCCAGCAACTTGTTGAGCTGCCGGTCCGGCTCCCAGAAAAAGAAGGGCTTGCCATCTGCTTTTTGCCCGCGCAGGGTAAGCAGCAACGAAGGGTAAAGGCGGCACTCCAGGTGGCCGCTGATACACTGGGCGGCTTCCAGTTTATTTTTCAAGGCTTCATTGAGCTGCGCTTTGATCATAGAAAATTGTTCCATAGTAGTTGACGGCTATCTGGTGCAGCCGGGTATAAATATATAAAAAGGATGGCATCGTATTTCCTGGTGTAGGTTGAGAATAAAACAACGCCCCCTTTTCTTTTTAATACCCCACTACTATAAATTTCCGGAAATCCGGAGTATATTTGTCAGCATGACAGTCAATAAATAAATAGTCATTATCCAGGACATATTTATCCAAAACAGAGATAATAGCCACAGGCAGCATGTGGAGCAGATCAACCATTATATAATATAATGCCATAACAGGATAGTTCCTTTTATATAAACAGTCCTTATTGATTAAAGACAGGGAGCAATTAATTGCTGCTTTCGCGGGTATTCATTTTTTAAGATATTATAAGTGGGAATGTAATTGATGGAATCGACTGAAAACAACCAGCCATACGGGGAAGCGGAACTGTTGCAACGTCTTGCGGAAGCAGACGAGGGTGCTTTTGCCCTTGTTTTTAAAGAATACTATGCTGTTTTGTGTGCCTTTGCCCAAAAGATCATCCAGGAGTCCGGAGATCCGGAAGACCTTGTAAACGAAGTGTTTTTAAAGCTATGGAACAGGCGTCAGCTGTTTAGTGACGCCAGGCACCTGAAGGATTTTCTGTATAAATCCACCCGCAACGCATGTTTTGACGCCATCAGGCGCATGATCCACAGCAAAGAGCGGCAGGCCGTATTCCTGGGCGCCCAGGCGGAGTGGGAAGCTGCGGCCGACCTGGAAATGATCCGCCTCGAAGTGTTCAGTGAGCTATACCATGAAATCAACCAACTGCCGGAGCAGTGCGGTAAAATTGTGCGGATGGGATATATAGAAGGTATGAAAAATGATGAGATCGCACACGCGCTGGGATTATCTGTACAAACCGTAAAAAACCAGAAATCGAGGGGACTGATGCTGCTGAAAGGGCGTCTACCCGCTGAAATTTTTATGGTTCTCCTGTTGTTATCTGCCCATTCCTGATTTTTTTTTAAAACTGTTTGGTACTATCTGTTTATGGCGTCGTATTAATGGAAAGTACAGCGCTATTATGGACGAACCATTATCCAATACCCCCCTGTTTATTGCAAGTCTGCTCAGGAAACACCTGAAAGGAACCCTGACGCCGGAGGAGCT
Organism: Chitinophaga sp.; assembly: GCF_036569185.1. Taxonomy (GTDB): domain Bacteria; phylum Bacteroidota; class Bacteroidia; order Chitinophagales; family Chitinophagaceae; genus Chitinophaga. The sequence continues at coordinate 17,082 of NZ_DATCRD010000040.1, read as the reverse complement.
GCAGGAGCTGAATACATGGATCGCTGCCAGTGAGCAGCACCAGCGGTTATGGAAAGAAATCAATGATGCGGGTGCTCAGCAGGAAGCAATAAGGGAGATGGCGCAGTATAACGGGGATGCTGCACTGGAGGTTTTCCTGGCGAAGCATTCACCTGCCCCTGCCCGGCGGGTGCATTTCCTTTGGAGATGGCAATGGGCAGCAGCTGTGGTGGTGGTGGCGCTGGCAGCCGGCGCTTATTTCCTGATGCCCTCAAAGCAACAGGCGCCTGCAGGTTTCGCGCATAACGCGGCCATAAGCGATATTGCCCCGGGAAGGAATGGCGCTATCCTGAAGCTGGCCGACGGTTCACAGGTGGCGTTAGATAGCCTGCAGAATGGTACTGTAGCCACACAAAACGGCGCAAGTATAGTGCTCAGCAACGGGCAACTGGTATATAATCCCGGCGCCGCTACAAATAATGAGGTTGCCTACAATATAATTTCTACCCCTAATGGCCGCCAGTTCCGGGTTACCTTACCGGACGGTACGCAGGTGTGGCTGAATGCCGCCAGTTCGATCCGCTATCCTGTTGTATTTACCGGTAAGCACCGGAATGTGGAGGTTACAGGGGAAGTGTATTTTGAAGTGGCACAAAATGCTGCCATGCCATTCCAGGTAGCAGCGGGGAGCCATGCGCGCATTGATGTACTGGGCACCCGTTTCAACGTAAACGCCTACGACAATGAAGAGAGCCTGAACACCACCCTGCTGGAAGGAGCCGTGAGGGTGATGCCATTGAAAGCGTTGCCGGAAACCGGTAATGGTATTGTACTTCGGCCGGGGCAACAACTGCAGCTGTCGGATAAAGCCCGCGTAATTGACCAGGCAGACATAGACAAGATCATGGCCTGGAAGAACGGTTTCTTTGATTTTGACGGGATGGATCTGAGGTACGCCATGAAACAGGTAGCGCGGTGGTATGATGTGGAAATTGTATACAAGGGAAATATACCAGACATTAAATTTTACGGTAAAATCAACAGGAATATAAGCCTGGCCGGCCTTATCAGGGGATTAAGCGGCACAGGGGTGCATCTGAACATTGAAGAAGGAAAACGATTGGTAGTCACGCAATAAATCTGATCATATAAAATAACAATTGTCAACCAGAGTAGCCACAACAAAATGCCGGAAGCAGTAGGAGCGCTTCCGGCAGGTAGCCGGCTAATTTAAATTTTCGGTGTAACGAATTTTTTATCAACCAAACCACAACGAATTTATGCAAAAAATCGCTCATGTAGAACGAAGGGGATTACTATGGCCAATTCCCGCACAAATATTGCGAATTATGAGAATTACTACCTTCTTCCTTTTCGCTTTCCTGCTGCATGTTTCCGCAAAAACGCACTCTCAGGCAGTCACTATTTCGGGGAAGAATATTCCGTTAAAAAAAATCTTTGCCGCCGTCTATAAACAAACGGGGTTCGTAGTGTTCAGCAACGACAGGCTCATGGAATCATCCGTTCCTGTATCCGTTAATGCCAGGGAGATCCCGCTGCAGGAGTTCCTGGAAAATGTATTTAAAAACCAACCATTAACTTTTTCTATAGACAGTAAAACAATTTTCCTGGCTGAAAAGCCTTTACCGCAACAGCTGGATATGATCGCGGCCGACTCGGCCGTGATCCCTTTACTGAGAGGCAAGGTCCTGGATTCTGCCGGTGTGCCGATCCCGGATGTTACAGTCGCTTTACGGAACACAAAATTCGTAACCGTTACGGATATCCAGGGTGATTTCACTTTCCGCGATGTTCCCCGCAATGCCACGTTGGTAGCCTCCAATATTGCCTACAGGAAAAGAGAGCTGAAGCTCGACGGGCGTTCTTCCATAGTCATTCAGCTGGATGCGGAAATTAAAAAGCTGGGGGCAGTAGAAGTAGTGGTTAGTAACGGCTACCAGGCCCTCCCGAAAGAAAGGGCTACCGGCTCCTTCGGCGTGGTGACCGGGAAACAATTGGCGCAGGTGCCGGTGGTGAGCATCCTGGAGCGGCTCCAGGGCATGGTGCCGGGCGTAGATATTTCTACCAAAACCACTGCCGGTAAAAGCCGCAATGGTTCCGTGCGGATCCGCGGTTTATCAACTATCCGGAGCGAATACACCAGGGTAAGCACTGATCCGTTGCTGGTGATAGACGGGTTTCCTTCGCAGGTATCCATCTCCAATGGTGCGCTGGATCTGCTGAACCCCGATGATATAGAGCAGATCACTTTCCTGAAAGATGCAGCAGCAGCTTCTATCTGGGGTATCCAGGCTGCTAACGGCGTAATTGTGATCACCACAAAAAAAGGAATACGTAACAGTAAACCGGTATTCAGTTTCTCCACCACCATAGGTACCAGTAGTAAGCCCACCCTGGGATATGGAGAAATGATGTCGTTGCCTCAATATATCGACCTGGAAAAAGAACTGCTGGAAAAAGGGATCTATCGTGATCCAGTTCCCAACAGCGCGCCCGGAAGCTATTATCCCCCAAACAGCAGCCAGGTACAGACCATCTTTTTCAAACAGAAAAGAGGCGAAATAACCATGGAGGAAATGAATGCACAGCTGGCGGCATTAGGAGCCACAGACAACCGCTCCCAGATGGAAAAATATATGATCCAATCGCCTTCCACACGGCAGTATAATTTTTCTGTTTCAGGTGGTGGAGTGAGCAGCTCTTATTTCCTGTCAGGTTATTTTTATACAGAAGATCGTGTTTACAGGAGCAACACCAACAAAGGATATTCTTTGAAAGCCGGCAATACTTCCAGCCTGTTCGATGGCCGTGTTTCCCTTACTACGGATCTTACATTCGGGAACACGAGAGATAAAATAAACAACGCCGCCGTAACCGCTATGAGCGTTGGTACCGGAGGCATGCGGCCTTATGATATGCTCAAAGATGCAGCGGGTAATAATATTTATTACGACCTGTTAATGATCCCGTCTGCAGCCCGGTACCTTGAAGGCAAAGGCTATCTTCCTTTCCGTTATTCGCCTATCGATGAACTGCAGTACTCCAACAGTTATAACACCGCTAACAACGTAGCCCTGAACCTGGCTTTAAACGGCAATATCACATCCTGGCTGGGAGTGAGTGTTTCCGGTAATATAGGCAGAACGTTTTCCGAATATGAACAGTACTGGGAACCAGACAGCTATAATGCCAGGATACTGGTGAACAGTGGTACCAGCCTGAATGCTGCCGGATCCCGCGTATATGGCGTTCCTCCGGGCGGCAGGCTGGATCTCAGCAACGGACAGGGAAAAAGTTATAACCTGCGTGGACAGGTAACCGTAAACAAGAACTGGAAAGAAAAGCACCAGTTGAATTTACTCCTGGGTAATGAGATCAGGGAATCCTATACGAAAAGCAGTGGCGAGTTGCGCTATGGTTACGATAAATCTATCAATGTTTTCCGTACCGTAAACCCATCACTGACCTACAAAGATATTTATGGAATGACACAGAATATAGGCGCCACCAGCAGGGCGATTACGGAAAAAACCACCAGGTCGCTCTCTTACTATGCCAATGGCTCCTATACATTCCTGGACAAATATACTGTTTCAGGAAGCGCACGGTTCGACGATTATAATCTGCTGGGAGTTGAACGCCGCAAAAGAGCTATTCCTTTGTGGTCGGGAGGTCTGAAATGGAATATAGGCAAGGAAGACCTGTTGAGTAACCTTACCTGGATAGATCAGCTGTCGGCGCGCTTTACTTATGGCTTTAGCGGAAACGCTCCCCAGGGCTATGCGCCGGTGACTACCATTAGCATAATAGGCGCCGACCTGGTTACCAATTATCCCTATGCGCTGATCGATAAACCCGCCATTGCCAACCTGGGATGGGAAAAAACCAGGATGATTAACTGGGGCCTCGATTTCAGTTTCTTTAACAACCGGTTGTATGGATCTGCTGAATATTACAAGAAGCATACAACGGATATTATCTGGGAATTGCCTATCAACGGTACTTATGGCTTCTCAAGAACTTCATTTAATACGGCCAACCTGGAAGGGCATGGAGTAGACCTGGGAATTAATGTTGTACCCATTCAGACCAGGAACTGGAAATGGACTGCTACGGTGAATATGTCTTACAATACAAATATTATCAAAGACGCCCGTTTCGAAAATCCAACCACCTCTTTTGCACCGGAGTACCTGTATTCAGGCTACCCGGTAGACTACCTGTTCACCTATGCCTGGGCAGGATTGGATAATACCGGTCAGTCCCTGATCTATAACGGTAATGACCATACGAAGAAGTATACCGTATTGGAGTATCCATTTGAAAACGTGCGGGTATATTCCGGACGTACCACTTCGCCCTGGTTCGGAAGCTTCAGTCATTCCGTTCAATATAAAGGCTTTGATCTGAATGTACAGTTCCAATGCGCCTTCGGGGGTGTTTTCCTGAAACCATCCTTACAGGATGTAGGGTTTAGTAATAATTATTTTGCAGGCAGGAACGGCGACCTCGCCAACCGTTGGAGAAAGCCGGGTGACGAAGCATTCACAAATGTTCCGGGCCTGGTATTCGGCCCCAATACCAGTTACTATACCAGTTCAGCCAGGTATATGGAATCAGATCTGCTGGTAAGGAGCCGCAGCAATATCAAGTTGCAACAGGTGATGCTGTCGTATAACATTCCTGCTTCGCTGTTGGGTAAAGTGGGAATAAAAAGCCTGACCCTTTCCGCTTTAGCACGTAACCTCGGTATGATCTGGGCGGCCAATAAAGAGAAGCTGGATCCTGATTATCTCTATGTTACAGGAAATAACTACCAGCTTCCTCCATTAACCAATTATTCTTTCAGAGTTGCATTGAGTTTCTAATTTATTAAACCGACAATCATGTATCGATATAAAATAATTATTGCTTTGTTATTACTGGTTGCCAGCCTGGTTTCTTGTCGTAAATACGTGGAAGATGTGCCAATACAGGGGCAGCGGGTGCTGGTATATACAGACGATTACCGCCGGCTCATGGATTATCGTGACAAGCAGCAGTATCTTTTTGGCCAGGGGCCACTCCTGAGTAGCGATGATGTGGCACTCACTGCCCAGGAAATCCAGGATTATATGAAGCCTAATAATATACAAACAGCTATTTATACCTGGAGCAAGCCTGTTTATACCGACAAGCAGGAGGATCTGGACTGGAATAATATGTATGCGAATATGTATACTTATAACGTGGTTATAAACGGGGTGATGGACAGTAAAGGTGGTGGTATGGAATTAAAGCAAACGTTGCTTGCAGAAGCGCTGTTGCAAAGGGCATTCGTGTATTTCAACCTGGTTAACCTGTATGGTAAGCAATATGATGCTGCTACGGCAGAAACAGATCCCGGTGTGCCGCTATTGCTGAAAGCCGCGCTGTTCGTGGATTTAAAAAGAGCAAGTGTAAAGCAGGTGTATGAACAGGTACTGAAAGATATCAGGGACGCCCTTCCCATCCTGCCGCTTAAACAGGATATTAATACGAGGCCGAACAAGGTTGCGGCTTACGCCCTGTTGTCCAAAGTCTATCTCAATATGCGTGATTTTACCAATGCCGCTGCTTTTGCAGATAGTACCCTGAACATATCCGGCACCTTGTATGATTATAATTTAGCTGTAAGCGGAGGTAATGTTGCTTTCCCCCAACAGATCGAAAATAAGCAGGTACTGTTACGCTATATCCCCCGCCAGATATTCAACGCTCCACAGCTTAGCCAGTCTATACTGGATCTGCTGGGAACAAAGGATCTCCGTTATGTGCTGTTCGTAAAGCCTGGTACCTCTTTTTACCCGGGATTCACCGGTTTAGGTTACTGGTCGCCCGACCGTTTTTCAGGACCCGGGCTTACAGACCGGCCGGCCATAGGGCTTACGGTAAATGATACCTGGCTGATAAAGGCAGAATGCCTGGCACGCGCCGGGAAAAAAGACGAGGTAGTGCAGATGTTGAATACACTCCGCAAATTCCGTTTCCGGCCGGAGGATTATACAGATCTTACTGCTGCCACACCAGCGGAGGCATTACAATTGGTAGTGGATGAGCGCCGCCGCGAATTCTTTGGTACCGGTCTTCGCTGGTATGATCAGCGTCGTCTGAATAAAGATCCCCAGTTTGCCAAAACAGTTACCAGGTCATTTAACGGTGTTGCCTATACGTTGCAGCCTAACGGTAACGGCTATGTTTTCCCGCTGGCTAACATACTTATTTCCCTTAACCCGGAAATGGAACAGAATCCACAGTAAGCTGAACATCTACAGAAAATTATAAACGGAATAAATGGAACCAAGCATTGTCAGCATCAGAAAGTTATCCCACAGGTATACTACCTCTTCCTGGGCCATCCGGGATGTTAATATGGAGATTGCGCCAACAGGCATTGTAGGATTACTGGGCTCCAACGGGGCAGGTAAGTCTACCACCATGAACATTATCTGCGGCGCATTGAACCAGACGGAAGGGGACGTGTATATCAACGGTATCAATACAAAAGAACATCCGCGGGAAGCAAAGAAAGAAATAGGTTTCCTCCCACAGCATCCGCCCTTGTATATGGACCTGACGGTAGATGAATACCTGCATTACTGCGCCGGTTTGCGACATCTTCCCAAGGACCTGATGAAGCCTGCCATCAAAGAGGCTAAAGAACGTTGCGGTATTGATCATTTCAGCAAAAGGCTGATCAGGAACCTTTCGGGAGGCTACCGGCAACGGGTAGGGATAGCCCAGGCGATTGTACATCGTCCAAGATTGGTAGTACTGGATGAACCAACGAATGGGCTGGATCCGAACCAGATACTGGAAGTACGTTCACTCATCAAAGATATTGCAGCGGACAGGGCAGTTATTTTTTCTTCCCATATTCTTTCTGAAGTACAAATATTATGTAAGGAGATCAGGATGATAGAAAATGGCAGGATCGTTTTCTCGGATACGATGGAAACATTTAATAATTACGTAGAACCGCACAGCGTCCTGGTTCACCTGGAAAACCCACCTGTGGAAGCGGAACTGGCTAAGATCAGCGGGGTGACGAAAGTAGATTTCCTGACAGAAAGACAAATACGCATTTTCTTTACCGGGGATCAGGATATCGCCGAACGGATCGTTGTTGCGGCCGTACATAACGATTGGCGGCTCCGTGAAATAAGTATCGATAAGAGCGCGATCGACGAGATCTTTAAACAGTTATCCCATCCATCATCAAAACAATAACAGCGGAATGAAGACGATATTGAGAATAGCGAAAACAGAGTTACGCACCCTGTTTTACTCACCTATTGCCTGGTTTTTAATGATTGTATTCCTTATTCAGTGCGGCGTAATATACCTGGGCATGCTGGAAGCAATGGCAAGAAGCAAGGAGGCAGGCGCAGTACTTTTAGGCAGTATGATAGAATACCTTTTCCTGTCGAACCAGGGACTGTTACCGGCTGTGTTGCGTAACTTATATCTCTATATTCCTTTGCTGACGATGGGGCTCATCAGCCGGGAAACCAGCAGCGGTACCATCAGGCTGCTTTATTCTTCACCGATCAGGGTAAGGGAGATTGTATTCGGGAAATTTTTGGCGATGATGATCTATAGCTTGTTGCTGACAGGCATCCTGGCTATTTTTGTGGTATCCAGTTTATTCCAGGTGAAATCGCCGGATACAGGGATGCTCATGTGTTCTTTGCTGGGCATATATCTCCTGCTTTGCGCTTACTCGGCCATCGGTTTATTTATGTCCTGTCTTACCACCTACCAGGTAGTAGCCGCCGTCTGCACTTTCGTGATGATTGGTTTGCTGTCTTATGTTGGCACGCTCTGGCAGGATATCGCTTTTGTAAGGAGCCTTACCTATTTCCTTTCTATTTCCGGCCGTACCGGCAATATACTGTTAGGCCTCATTACCACCAAGGATGTGATCTATTTTATGGCTATCATATACCTGTTCCTGGGGCTTAGTATCTATAAAATAAAAGCAGGAATGGAGTCCAGGCCGCCGGTAGTAAAAGCGGGGAGATATGCGCTTGTTATTGTATCCACGTTGGCCATCGGTTATATCAGCTCTATCCCTTCGCTGGTAGGATATTACGATGCCACCCGTGCAAAGCAAAGAACACTGACGCCGAATGTGCAGAAAATTATAAAGGAGCTGGGTGATGCGCCACTGGAGGTAACAGCGTATAACAACCTGCTGGGCCGCCACTGGGACCTGGGAAGCCCCGATTCTTACAACCGGAACCTGGCCCGCTGGGAACCCTATATGCGATTCAAACATAACATTGAATTAAAAACAGTGCTGTATTATGATTCGGCTTATGAAATCCCCAATATGTCCCGGTTCTATCCCGGTAAAACACTGGCCCAGATAGCGAAGCAAATAGCAGACAGCAGGGACCTGTCGATGAGCCAATTCAAGACGCCTGCAGAAATAAGAAAGATAATAGACCTGAAGCCGGAGTTAAACCGCTATGTGATGCAGTTGAAATATAAAGGAAAAACAACTTTCCTGCGGGTATTTGACGATAACAAAGAATGGCCAGGCGAAACGGAAGTAGCTGCAGCGATCAAACGCCTGCTGCAGACAAGGATGCCGAAAATAGTTTTCCTTACAGGACATCTCGAAAGAAATATCAATAAGCTGGGCGACAGGGAATACAGGGTGCTCACTAACCTGACCACTTTCCGTAATTCGCTCCTGAACCAGGGCTTTGACGTTGATACGCTTTCGTTAGATACGCAGCAAATACCAGGAGATATTTCCGCTTTGGTGCTGGCAGATCCCAAAGTAGCCCTCACGGCTGCAGATATGGAAAAGCTCAGGCAGTACATAGATAAAGGAGGAAATCTGCTGGTAGCAGGGGAGCCGGGCAAACAGGAAATATTGAACCCGTTCCTGCGGCAATTGGGAATACAACTGATGGATGGTACATTAGTGCAAACCAGTAAAGATCTGCAGCCCGAACTGGTAACGCCATACCTGACAGCCAATGCTGCAACGCTTTACCCGGCTCTGACACATGCGCATCACGATAGCGCCATGGTATCTATGCCCCGTGCTACTGCGCTATCTTATGCCGATACCGGTGCATTCACCATCAAACCACTGCTGACAACAAACATGCGGATCTGCTGGTTGAAGAAAGATAAGCTGGTAGCTGATTCAGCAGATATTGTTTTCTCGCCTGACCGGGGAGATGAGCGCAAAACCTTTGTCACGGCAGTATCGATGACCCGTAAGATCAATAACAAAGAGCAACGTATCATTGTTACCGGCGATGCCGATTTTATGGCAAATGCCGAGTTACAACGTTTCAACCTGAACGCGGCTAATTTTGTTTTCAATACCGCTTTATTCAGCTGGTTAAGTAATGGAGAATTCCCTATCGACAGCTCCCGTCCGGGGCCGGAAGATACCACGATCCTATTGTCTAAAGCCCAGGTGAAATTTTTACGGATCATTTATGTGTGGGTATCACCAGGGCTGTTGCTGGCCTTCGGCGCCATCCTGCTGATCAGGCGTAAAAGGAAATAAACGGCAGTTGGTTAAAAATTTCTTCTAAAGATGATATTCCATACAGACAAGCAAACGCTCACGGATCTTAATATATTCGGTAAACCCGGTGCTGATGCCATTTACACTATTTTTAACCATACCAGTACCCGGGGCGGAGCAGCCATCCTGGAAAATATGTTCAGGTATCCGCTTGCAGACGTATCGGCTATTAACAGCAGGAGCGGAAAAATCCGGTTCCTCCAGTCGGTGAATGCAGTATTTCCTTTCAGGAGCGGATTGTTTGATGTGATTGAAACCTATCTCGCGGAGCAGGACCAGCGTACACGTTTAGCGCCGGAAGATAATACGCTTGCCAGGAAGTTCAACAACCTGATAGCGGAAGACAATAATTTTAAGATGATCAGTAATGGTGTGCAGAACGTAATGGAAGTACTGCATACTCTCCGGGGATTCTTAAATCATATGGAACACGGAACAACAGAAAATCCCTATAAGCCGGATTTGGAGGAGCTGCAAAGCCTCCTCCTGGATCCGGCGCTGAATGCGGTATTGAGAGAACAGACCGGTAGTAAACTGTCGTACCAGAAAGTAATGGAATATGATCAGCTGCTGCGGTTCCGCTTCCGGGATCATCTCCGTAAAATGTTGTCGCTGATCTATCACCTGGATGTATATATATCAGTGGCCGGGGTAGCTGCACAACGCAAGTTTGTTTTCCCCGTTGCACTGGACGCGGCGCATAGCAGCATTCTGCTGGAAGGTGTTTACCATCCGCAGGTAAAAAATGCAGTGCCCAACACGATCCGGATCACCCCTGAAAACAATGTTATTTTCCTGACAGGCGCCAACATGGCGGGGAAGTCGACCTTCATGAAATCCGTGGGCATCGCTATGTTCCTGGCGCATATGGGATTTCCTGTGGCCGCTGCAAAAATGGAATTTGCCGTAAGGGAAGGCATCTATACCACCATTAACCTGCCGGATGATCTTTCATCAGGAAGCAGTCACTTCTACACAGAAGTGCTCCGTATAAAGAAGATTGCCCGCGAACTGGCAAAGGGAAAGAACCTGTTTGTTATTTTTGATGAGCTGTTCAGGGGAACCAATGTGAAAGACGCATTTGAAGGCACAGTGGCTATTACGGCCGCTTTCGCAGAAAGAGAGAACAGTGTGTTTATCATCTCTACTCATATAACAGAAGCCGGCGCACAGCTAAAGGAGCGATGCGGAAATATCCATTTCATTTTCCTGCCAACAAAAATGGATAACAATAAACCGGTGTATACGTACCAGCTGGCGGAAGGTATTACGGAAGACAGGCACGGCATGATCATCATCCAAAATGAAGGTATCCTGGATATCATTCATAAAAGAAAAAAAGTATGAGTTTTATTGCAGACAAACAAACCCTTGATGACCTGAACATTCCCGGCAGGTATAACAGTAAATCTATTTATCGTATATTCGATAGCGTTATTACTGCCGGTGGCAGGAAGATCCTTGACCAGATGTTCCAGGAGCCGTTAACGGATCATAATGCTATTAATGAGCGCAGTAGCATTTTCCGTTATTTTGGCCGGCAATCACTGCAATTACCATTCAGCGCCGATGAGTTCAGCGTAGTGGAAAATTATCTTACTTCCGCGCCGGGCAGCAATATAGCTGCCACTACCTGGAATGTATTATCCAGGAAATTCCTCCATGCAGTAGTGCGTGATAATGCCTATGCTTTACTGGAAACAGGCGCCGGTAAAACCATTGCGCTGTTGCTGGCTTTCAGGGATTTTGTTTATAGCCTGGAACAGGAAGGCATTTATTGTCCTGTTGCCAACGACATACAAACCGTGCGGAACATTTTTAGCAGTAAGCAATTGCAGCGGATCACTGAAAGCTATGATGGGAAAAAGCTGTCGTTGCAGCAACTCATCAGGTATGATCATCTTTTGAAGAAAGGATGCCGGGAAGAAATGAAAACGCTGGTGGATATCATTTACCAGTTTGATGTATACATCGCCGTGTCTACGGTGGCCAGGACAAGGAACCTTTGCTACGCGCATGCGTTGCCCAGGCAGAAGAACGTGATGGAGGTGACAGGGTTATTCCATCCATCCGTGGAAAATGCCGTAGCCAATGATATTTCGTTTCACGCAGAGAGCAACGTTACCTTTCTTACCGGAGCCAATATGGCAGGGAAGTCCACCTTCATGAAATCTTTTGGCATTGCTGTTTACCTGTCGCATATGGGATTCCCGGTAGCGGCAGAAAGCATGGAGTTTTCCGTAAAAGACGGGCTCTTTTCCACCATCAATGTACCAGACAGCCTGGAACATGGTTACAGTCATTTTTATGCGGAAGTATTAAGGGTTAAAAAAGTGGCGGAGCAGGTAAGCAGTTCAAAAGACCTGGTAGTAATTTTTGATGAGTTGTTTAAGGGAACCAATGTAAAGGATGCATACGACGCCACCCTGGCTATTACCAGTGCTTTTTCCGAAAACAGTAATTGTTTCTTTATTATTTCCACGCATATTATCGAAGTAGGAGAGGCCCTGAAAGAGAAGGGAGGAAGCTTCCGCTTCCTGTACATGCCCACTATTATGGAGGGGAATGTGCCGAGGTATACTTACCGCCTGAAAAGTGGTATTACTAACGACAGGCAGGGAATGGTGATCATTGAAAACGAGGGGCTGATAGCGCTGATCAGAAAAAAGGTGACCAGTTAACCGGCAGCCGCTTATCTTTGCCGCGTGAAAAACATAATTACCGGCTTACTGTTCGCGATGTTATGGGCATCGGCGTCTGTAGCAACTAAAATCGGCATTCATTCGGCGCCTCCACTTGTTCTCGGCAATGTCCGTTTTTTTATTGCAGGCTTTGTTTTATTGGGTTTTTGTTACCTGGTGAACAGGGACAAAAGTTACCGTATGCCCACTCTCCGGGAATGGCGGCAACTGGCCATATTTGGTTTTTTAAATACCACGCTTTACCTGGGCCTGTATGTGTATGCCATGAAATATATTGCCGCAGGAATCGGGAGCCTTGCTACTTCCACTAATCCGTTACTGATCGTATTACTTTCTTCCTGGCTGATAGGGCGCCGGCCTGAAAAGGCGGAGCTATGGAGCATCGTGATCGGGATGGCCGGCATAGGGCTGGCTACCTATCCCCTGCTTCACAGCGGCGAAACCAGTTTGGGAGGGCTGGCCATACTAATGACCAGCATGGTGGCTATCTCTTTTGCCAGTGTATATTATGCACGTATTCAATGGGCCTTGCCCAACCTGCTCATCAATGGCTGGCAGGTAACACTGGGCGGCATCTTCCTGCTGCCGTTTACCCTCGCATTCAGCGATTTCTCCTCGGTGCGGCTGGACCACAGGTTTATTTACGCCGTGTTGTGGTTAAGCCTGGCCGTTTCCGTGATTGGCCTGATCTGTTGGTTCTACTTATTAAAAATAGATACCGTAAAAGCATCCCTGTGGCTTTTCCTTTGCCCGCTTTTTGGCTTCTTCTATGCCTGGTGGCTGCTGGATGAGCCTATAACGTTGTATACCATAGCCGGTACCCTGATGGTAGTTGCAGGGCTGTATATAGGGCAGCGAAAAAAATTGGGTGGTGAATTACAGTAATCGGCGTATTTTCGGGATAATATATTTAAGATATTAGGAATAATCGTATTTTCTCCATTGAATGAATAAAAAGATCAGGCGTCATATTTCCTAATTATTATCTTTTGATGTACTGATATAAAGCTCGGATTATTTTTATATTCTTGTGGACCATTCTCAATCGCATGAATCGGTATCTGGCACAAACTGATGTAGAATTAATAACGTCTTTACGTGAAGACGACAGTCAGGCTTTTGCCGAAATTTATCAGCGTTACTGGCAGAAATTGCTGGCCATAGCCTATCATCACAGTAAGGATAAGATCATTGCAGAGGAAATAGTACAGGAGGTTTTTATTGGCCTCTGGAACAGGCGGAATGAGCTTCATATTGATAAGTTGAGCGCTTATCTGGCCACTGCGGTGAAGCTGTCTGTTTTTAAACAATATGTGCGGCAAAAACGAAGAAACCAGATAAAAGAGGAAACCGCTGATCCTTTGTTAACCAGCTGGGATGAGGAAAAGATCTACAGCAGGTTCCTGCAGCAACATATTAATGGTATTGTAGACGTTTTACCGGAAAAATGCCGCCTGGTATTCAGGCTGAGCAGGGAAGAAGGGCTCAGCATACCAGAGGTGGCGCAAAGAATGGGGATTGCCGAGAAAACGGCGGAAGCGCATCTTACCAAAGCATTAAAAGTACTGAAACTCAGGTTGAACCGCCCTTACTTGTGGGTACTTATACTCGCCTATATATTACTCAGTTAAAATTCCCGGAAAAAAATATTGCTCCCACTAAGGGTAACAAATGTTGTTATGGTACATATCCATGTAGCCATCGTGTTTAGGTAATGTGGAAGCATTGCCCGGCAATGCCGTCTGGTATTCTTATTTGTTATAATACTTATGTAATAAAATTTTCAATAAAATTTTCCATTCACTAAGGGTAAAAGATCTGCTCATGGTACTTGTTTGTATAACCATAAAATCTGTACGTTGAAGAACAACATATATCACCTGATTGAAAAGTACCTGGATGGTACCATTACGCCGGAGGAGGAGGAAACGTTAATGGCCTGGTACCAGGATCATAACGAAGCGGAGGTAGAGTGGTTGTCGGATAATGTGGATGAAGAAGAGGAGGTGCGTGCGCGTATGTTGCTGCGTTTGCAACAGCAGATCAATGGACCGGCAACCGGGCTGGCCGCTGCAAAGCGGCATTGGTACTACATACCTGCTGCGGCGTGTATAGTAGTATTACTGGGGCTTGCCGGATTTTTTTATTATCAGCAGCAGCAACGGCCGGCACAGCAACCCGGTATTGCCAAAGCGATGAACGCTATTGTTCCCGGTGGTAATAAAGCTATTCTGATGTTAGACAATGGAGACCAGGTGGTATTGGAAGATGCACAGAACGGGATCATATCCCAACAGGGTAAGTCGGCTGTGAATAAAACAGACAGCGGAAGCCTGTCGTATAACACTATAAGCGGCGGTACCGGCGGCAGGGTTGTATATAATACCCTGGTTACGCCTTATGGCGGTCAGTACCACATCACGCTGCAGGATGGCACTGGCGTGTGGCTCAATGCAGGTTCCTCGCTGCGTTTCCCTGCCTCATTTCCAGGAAACGACAGAAACGTGATCCTTACCGGTGAGGCCTATTTCGAAGTAGCTAAAGATCAGTCCCGGCCATTTTATGTAACTGTAAACAGCGCCTCAGGCGCGCCTATGACAGTGAGGGTATTGGGAACCCACTTTAATATAAATGCTTACCCTGATGAGCAGCAGCATATTGTTACGCTGCTGGAAGGCTCGGTGAAGGTAGGTTGTGGAAATGCAGACGCCTTACTGGCGCCTGGCAAGGAAGCCATATTAAACAGGGCTTCAGGCAGGATCAATGTAAAAGACGGAGACACAGAAGCGGCTATTGCATGGAAAAACGGTTACTTCTTATTTGATAACGAGAAAATAGAAAGCATCATGAAACAGATCAGTCGCTGGTATAACGTAGAGGTCAGCTACCAGGGCGATGTTTCAGGAAAAGCTATCGGCGGTAGTTTACCGCGCTCGAAGAATGTTACGGAAGTATTAAGTATGCTGGAATTAACTGGTACCGTTCACTTTAAAATAGAAGGAAGGAGGATCATCGTTATGCCATAAAAACACCTGTAAAAAAGGGAAGCAATAAAAAACCGGGAGCGTTCCAGCGCCCCCGGACAGTTTGAGCTTACCCTGTGAAAGACAAGTTTCTAAGTCATTGTAGCCACAGTTATCTGATTATTAAACTCAAACATCCAAATGTAATGAAATTTTACATACCTGACGTGCGCCCGGTAAAAGCCGCCGCCACGTATAAAAAAATCCTGTTGATGATGAAACTGACCTTTGTTTTAATGATCGCAGTGTTAATGGAAGTCAGCGCCGCCAGTTATGCCCAGAAGGTAACCCTGTCGACAAAGCAAATCACTCTCCGGGAAGTATTCCGTCAGATCCGTAAGCAAACCGGTTATAATGTACTGTGGGATGTGGACCTTTTAAAGGATGCCAAACCGGTGGCCATGCAGGTGACCGATGCAACTGTGGAAGAGGTACTGAAAAAAAGCTTCGCTAATCAGCCCTTTACCTATACGATTCGTGAAAACACCATTGTGGTAACGCGTAGCCCCGCGCCAACGGTGGTAGCCTTTCCTATCAAAGGCCGCGTTACCGACAACAATGGAGAGCCATTGGTTGGAGTGGCGGTACGGGTTAAAAACTCTAAAGTGGGAGCCGCTACACAGGCGGATGGCAGCTATACGCTCAACGCGCCTGATGAAAACGGCGTACTGGTATTCTCCTACCTTGGTTATACCCCCAAAGAAGTGCCCATCAATGGCCAGTCTGTTATTAATGTGAAGCTGGAACAAACCTCTTCACAGCTGACAGAAGTGGTGGTAGCTTATGGTAAACAAAGCACCCGTGAAATTGTGGGCTCGGTATCAAAGCTGTCTGCCAGCGATATGAAAGACCAGCCAACCGGTACCTTTGCGGAAAGGTTACAGGGTAAGCTGCCAGGCGCACAGGTGGCGCAAACTACCGGCAGGCCCGGTCAGGGAATGGACCTGCGTATACGCGGCGCCGCTTCATTTACCTCCAACGTACGCCCCCTGGTTGTAGTAGACGGGCAACCGATGATAGGCGATCCCGACAATATCAATAATATTAACCCCGACGAAATTGAGTCGTTCTCCATCCTGAAAGATGCCGCAGCCACTGCATTGTATGGTTCACGTGCCGCCAACGGGGTGATCATCATCACTACCAAAAGAGGAAAGGCCGGCGCTACAAAAATAGATTTCAATTCCTATTACGGCAGCGCTTCCATGATGCGTGAACTGATACCGCCTGTAATGAACGCCACCCAGCTGGCTACTTACATGAAAGGTTTTTATGAAGATAAGATCAAGTATGAAGGATATACAGGCGGTATTCCAGCCGTGTATCAGAACCCGGAACAATACGGAGAAGGAACAGACTGGTTCAGCGTACTGACCAGGAATGCTCCTGTACAGAACTATAGCCTGGCCATTAATACCGGTAACGACAAGGCGGCTTTCAGCCTGGTGGGCGGTTATTTTAACCAGCAGGGTATCCTGTTAAACACCGGCTATAAGCGTTTTTCATTGCGTGCCAATGGTGATTTCAATATCAGTAAACGCGTAAAGGTAGGTTTTGGCGTTGCTCCGTCTTTCCAGATCGATCATAACAACAGGCAGGGAACCGGTTTTAACGTGGATGGCCAGCGCGCTATTTTTGCCTCCGCTTCCATGATACCAACTATGGGCTCTCCCTACAACCCGGATGGATCACTGGCGCTCGGCATTTCAGGGTTTACCAACCAGTTTGTATGGGCCAACCCGTTAAGACAATTACTCGAAGTAAAAGACGATGCTAACCG
>NZ_DATCRD010000039.1:0-5740 GCF_036569185.1 Chitinophaga sp. | reverse complement strand
AGCGAGTGGTTCTGAAGAATTTCGGCCCGCTGAAGCAGCCTCATTTGGTCCCGGTTGGAGATCAGCGCGAGTGAATCCCACGCTTGCTGAAATGAAGCCTGTGGCAGATTTTTCACATAAAGATTGTACAGGAGCATTTCGGCAGGAGACAACAAAGGAGGCATGCTAAAATCCCCCATGCGGAGATCTGGTAAATAATCAACAATACCTTTATCATAGGCTTCTTTGTAATAATCCAACATATCTGCTGAGGATGCCAGCCTTAATTTTTCCGCGCTGATATCAGGTGCCGGAGTATAATAGAAATTGCTACTGTAATTAAATTGCGCCTTACCTTTTTGAGGAGCTTTAGTGGTAATTAAAATTACACCGCCGGCAGCTTTGGCGCCCCATTTGAGGCATTCCTCAGGATCCCTGATAACTTCAACAGACTCCACGTTGTTCATGGGCATGTCTGCAGGAAAGCCGTCCCGGGCAAAACCATCGATTACCACCAGCATTCCGGACGTTCCGCCCGCAAATGAATTGGCGCCTCGTAATTCAGGAATAACACCGGTACTACCGGTAGTTGTTCCTGCTTTAAACACGTGAGATATTTTGTCACCATTATTGACATTGAGGGTATACATCCCTATAAAGCTCCCGTTTTCGATGGCCCTTTTAAAATCTTCGAAAGTTGGGTAGAGTTCTCCCACATCTTCCACACTGAGTATCGATTTATAGTACTCCTCAAGGGACTGTACCCCATCAGGAGTGTACGCTTTAAATGGGCCTGTATTTGTCTGGTTTTCCCGCCGGAGCGTCAGCCCGGGAACAGCTCCTTCCAACACCTGGCCAAGATTGAGATGCCCTTTATGCTGCAGGTCCACCCTGGTGCCCACGGCCTTCTTGCTTTCAACGCCGAATTCCCTGAGCGTATTAACGCCTGCCTCCAGCTTTACCACGGGATTTTTAGCAAGGGCTTCGACCGACAACGATTTCTCCTGGAAGCCCACAAAACTGAACCGGACGATGGTTTCCTTGTCGGTGCAGGAAATGATAAATTCCCCCTTCTCGCTGGTAATTGCAGACTTCCCTTTTTTTACCTTTACGGTGCCACCCGCCACCGGCCTGTTTTTCTCATCTACAAGGCGCCCCCGGATCGTAATGGGCGATGCCTGCTCTACAGGATTCTGCCGTGCATGAACAGATATGCTTATGTGCAACAATACCAGGAAACATAACAATTTGCCGGGATACGCCGTTGGGCGCATGATATGTCTGTTCCTGCCACAAATGGAAAATTCAAACATTGATCAGGGATATTTTATGATTGATAATAACTGCTGGGGAAGATTGGTTACAACTTGTTAACCCGTGAAAGCCTGTTCGTATTATTATACCGCCAGGCTATTCAAGAAGCTTCCACCTGCTAAGCATCGGAGATTCTTCATTTTGGTTGAATTGATTTTTAATTGTTGATTCTATGCGGTTAACCAACCCGGGAAGATCCCCCGGGGAAATAACTTGTAATGAATGGTTGGTTATTTCATTACGTAAGCATTCCTTCCTTTAATCGCAAAGCAGGCGCGCCACCGGTAGAAACCAGACGCGCCAATGCTTCCGCGATTTTGTTGGTTTTTGAAATTGGTTGTATGAATTTTCTATTGGCTTTTCGCCCATAGCTTCCCATTCAGCTGTGTGCGTTTTGAGCGTAACAGCATCATGGCTTCCTCCAACAGCGACCATTACATATTTCCCGTGAACTCACACTTCCGGCTTTTCCTATTAAAGGAGACAGCGTGTATTAAAATTTGGTCAGCGCTTAATGTCATTTTTTTGTTGTTTTTCCTGAGATGGAATTATTCCGCCGCATACCTGTTTAATTTTTGGCCGTTTATTTCAGAGTTAGTAGATTTATATTACTAAACCTATTCATTATTAATGCCCAAAGGTCAAAACGTTGATGAGCGTCATCAATGGCAACTGTTACAGAATGGTGATATGACTGCCTTAACCTATTTCTATAACAGGTATATACATAATATATTCAATTACGGGTTGAAGTTTACCAGGGAAGATGATTTGATCGATGATTCGATCCAGGATCTTTTTATCCGCATCTGGCAAAAACGGCAAAATTTAACTGTGCCCGATTCTGTTGAATATTATCTGCTTAAATCTTTCAGGAATATTCTGTTCAGAAAACTATCCCAGAGAGTTAAACGTGTCTATAGTGAATTGGATGAAGAGTATGTGTTTGACGCTGAACTGTCTGTTGAAGCACGGTTAATTGCAGAAGAGAATACGGTTGAAATGGATGAAAACCTGAAAAAGGCCTGGCTGCAATTACCAGGCAGGCAAAAGGAAGCATTATATCTGCGTTTTTATACGGATGCTTCTTATGACCAGATAGCTGATATTATGGGCATCTCGCTAAAGGCCACCTATAAAACGGTTTTCAGAGGCCTCGAAAAGCTGAGGGAAATGGTGGTCATTACACTGTTGCTGTTGCTGCTGTATATAAGCAGTGTTTTTTTTGAAAAATTATCGCTATCAATGGGTAAAATAGCCCCGGAAAGATCTCTTTCCAGTAAATTATATGTTGTACCTTCAAATGGCAGTAGATAGAGTATGAAAAATGATCATTCAATAGAGACCTATGAAGGGTATGGGGTGACCGATTTTCTGGCTGACTATGATTTTCAGGAGTGGGTAAAGAAGGATTATCCGCAGGACAGGGAATTCTGGAAACATTTTATATCCGCTTATCCTCATAAGGAGAAAGAGGTAAGAGAAGCGCATCAACTGCTCAGCAGGTTAAAGTTTATTGAAACATCTCCGGATCACCAGCGGTACCAGCGTATCTGGAACGGCATACAATCCGGTGTGGAAGTGCCAGAAACGGTTGTACGCCGCATGCCTTTAAGAAAGATGTGGATCGCTGCAGCGTCTGTGCTAATAGTACTTTCCCTGGGGCTGTGGTGGCTGAACAGCAAGGCCATTACCATTAAAACGGGCCGGGCTGATGTACAGGAGCTTGTGCTGGCCGATCAATCAAACATTATGCTGAATGCAAATAGCAGTCTTACTTATCATAAAAACTTCAACCGTACATCGAAACGGGAGCTGTGGTTAAAAGGTGAGGGCTATTTTAATGTTAGCCGGGACTCCCGTCCTTTCATTGTACATACACCAGACCTTGACCTGCTGGTATTGGGAACTGCCTTTAATGTGAAGGTTCGTCATTCAGTCACCAATGTTATGTTAGCGCAGGGAAGCGTTCTTGCCCGCTTCCGGGATAAACAATATGGCGATCAGTTGCTGAAGCCCGGCGAAATGTTGGAGTTTACCCCCGGCAAAGCGCCTGTATTACATAAAACCGCAGATTCATCCGGTATCAGTTCCTGGAGGGAGAAACGCTTTGTTTTTTCCAATACCCCGTTACACCAGGCAATACAACAGATTGAAGATTTTTATGACTGCACGATAACCGTAAAGGATACTACGTTACTTCAATACGGGATTACCGCAAGAGTAACAGCACCGCCAATGCAGGAACTGGAAAAAACACTTTCCGGGATATTAAATATGAAAGTGAATAAGAATGGCGATGTGTTTGAAATTACCGGTATACAACAATAGGTTTGACGCACCCGTATACAGCCGTCCCCTGTTTTAAGATATGATTAGAAAATTGAATTTTTGGCAATTCAAGATCATCCTTATCCTATTCTTTGCCCGGCAGGCTGCAGCCCAGGACCAGTTATCGCTGGGCCTCAACGGGGCCAGTCTCGAAGAAACCTTTTTCCGCGTCGGGGAAAAGTATAATGTCGTTTTTTTATATCCCACCGAAATAATGTCGCTTGGAATAGAAGTCACTTTCCCCCCACAAAGGAGGACCCTGGCTGAGATGCTGGACCTTCTTCAAAAAACGACCCATCTTCAATATAGCCTTAAAGGAAAGACCGTAACGGTACATAGGCCTTCACCTGGGCAAGCGGCGCCGGCTAAAGCTGACCTATTGGTTCGCGGCAGGGTTTTGGACACCTGGGGAACGCCCCTGGCAGGTGTTACGATACGCAACCAGACCAGTGAAGCCGGCAGCGTTACCGGGGAGAAGGGAGCTTATGACATTCATGCCGCTTCGGGTGATCAGCTCAGCTTCAGCCTTATCGGATATAAAACCCAGCACGTAAAGGTTAGCGGCAAAATGCCGGCTGTTATAACTTTAGAGGAAAACGTCATAGACCTCAAAACTACCATCGTAACCGGGTATACCGTCAAAAGTATTGAAGAGCTTACAGGCTCGCTACAAAAATTGGGAGGCGAAGCCATTAGGCACGGTGTAACCAGCGCTGATGCAGCATCGATGATCAAAGGAAAAATGGCAGGCGTCTATATCACGGAACAGCTTTCGGCCAACCCGGTGGGAGCAGGGGGGAAAATTCTGATGAGAGGCCAGGGCACACTACTGGGAGCACAGGCAGCCGGACAAGTGACAAATGATGGCACCGTTTATCCGGTAGCTCCCAGGGTGGCATTCGGACCTTTGATAGTAATTGACGGGATTATTTCACCCCATTCCGAGCTGAAAGATGCTGTTAACCCAAGAGATATTGAAGAACTGGTGGTGTTGAAAGATGCAGCAGCAACAGCTATCTATGGATCAAGGGCAGCAGCAGGCGTTATCGACATTGTAACCCGGCGGGGTAAGCCTGGAAAGATACACCTTGCCCTGGAAACAAAAACAGGATTAAACTACCCTAACCGCGGCAAATTCAGGTGGATGGACGCACCGGGGCTATTCCATGCAACAACGGACTTCTTTACCGAAGGATGGGCTGAATCCGGAAGCAGCTGGAAGCGCCAGTTCAATGTTAGCTCCCTGCCGGAACTGTTGAATAAAATATTACCAATTGAGGAGAGCCTCGTGCACTCATTTGACTGGAGTAAATATTACTATGTGCGTTCCCGTTTACAGGAAATAAATATCTCTGCCAGTGGAGGTAGTGCCGGCACCCGTTACTACTTTGCTATGGGGCACTATTATGAACAGGGAACCATCAGGGACAATGGTCTCAGGCGTACCTCCTTTCGCCTGAACCTGGATCAGCGCTTAAGCAGGAAATTTTCACTGAGCGCCGGGCTTAATGCTATGTTTGACCAGGAAACACAGCCAGTGGTGCTTCCCGCTTTGCAGGAACTGCCTTTTTGGTTATCGCCTTATGACGTAAATGGCGCATTAAAGCCATGGCTAAACCCGGTTGGCATCCCGGACGACCAACAGCCCAATTTTTTATTTGAGCGGCAGTATAACAGCAAAGCATACCGGCAGAATAATCTCTGGGGAAACGTGAAGCTGACTTACCGGCCTGCCAGCTGGCTCAGCATCTCCTCCAACAATGCCGGCAATATGATACGGGGCTCCGGGAGGTATTATGCAGACGCACGTTCGTTTTCAGGCAAGGAATATGGTGTAAATGATAATGGCTTTCTGCTCACCAACGGTGATAATAGTGATTATTTTATCACGTCAAACACCATAACTGCCGAACGGAGATCTGAAAAGCACTGGCTCCGGTTTTTTGTTGGCCACGAATATCAACAGGTTGTCCGGGAAAAGAAAGGGATGGACCTTCAGCAGTTGAAGCCGGTATACAGGATTGGAGGTACCATAGGACTTGGCTGGGCAGAAAGGGAACTTCCGCCGTTCTCTCAACACGGCAGTTCACTGACCTGGGAAGACGTTTATGGCGGA
>NZ_DATCRD010000038.1:0-4601 GCF_036569185.1 Chitinophaga sp. | reverse complement strand
CATCCGCACGCTTCCCATCGCAAGCTCGTTTATCTACATGGCCTTTTTTTACACCAATCTTATGGAATTTTATCCTCCCCGTACAGCGGGCGATACGCTGGTATTTCCAATTTATTTACCAAAGGATTTTCGTGCGCCTTTTGTGGATCCGCTCACTGCAACAGGGCCGGCTGTTCTGGAAATTTTTTCCAATCCGGGTCAGTATGCAGGTAAATCTTTGCCTGTGATCGGCGATATTATATCACCGCAGGAAATGGTAGATACTTTTGTCCGTGTCACAGGCAGGAAGGCCGTGTACAGTTCCGCATTCACACGGGAGGAGCTGCTTCTTCATTTTCCGGAATTTAGTTCAAATGAACTTTTAGTGGATGAGATCATAGGGATGGTAGAGTATGCGGTTGATTATGGTTATTTCAGCAAAGACCGTGATCTGTTATGGAGCCGCGAAATAGATCCGCAGAGCCTTAACTGGGAACAATTTCTGCGCAGTACTGGTTGGCAGGGCCAGAAGCTTTCTTATTGATCATTTTTTGTTTAAATAATTGTCTGGAAAATTGACATCTCATCTATAAAAAATGAAGTGCGGTTATTACGCAGTTTCAGTGCGCGGGAGCCGTATACCTTTACCGGGCATTGTTGCAATAACCCCAAAATTTTTTAAGATGTCATTTGAAAACATTGTGAATTTAAAAGCGAGTGCAGGCACACAGGCCAATGAAGTAGTAACGGTGCTTGGCTACTATAAAGCAGGCGATGAAGGCGGCGGAGACTTCTACTGGGATAAAACCACTCCCTTAGCCAATGATAATGGTGGAACCATATTCGCAGTGAACAATAATACAGAAGGCCGGTGGAAACGGATCTTTTCAGGCCCGGTGAATGTTAAATGGTTTGGCGCCAAAGGAGATGGTAATGATGATACAGCTGCTTTAAGAGCGTGTGCAAACTTCTGCCGTGCAGCCAGTACGAGCGATGTTTTAAAAAGAAAAATGTATTTCCCCGAAGGCACTTATTTAACAGGCACTATTGACATCACCGGCATTTTTGCTATTGGCGGCGCTGATTTCAGCAGTGTGCTGATCAGAAGTAAAGCCGGCGAAGATATCTTTTATTGGAAATGCCCCGGCGAAGCCGGATACATTGCTCCGCTGGATATAACCATAGAAAATCTTTACCTGAAGCTGGACCGGACGGATGCAAACGGAAGAACAAAGAACGGAAGGTTAAGGATCGGTTTTGGTGGTGAAAGAATTGCCAATGCCGGTATTTGCCTTCCCGGGTACATCGGGCATAACTTTAACAATATTAATATCCTGAAGTCAGGCGATGCAGGGCCCCGCCATGGCGATTGCGGCATCTTTTATTCAGGACCTGCCTATAAAGTGAATTTTGGCGCCAAAACAGAGATCCGCGACCTGGATTATGGCGTTGTGGTAGGTTTATCTGAGCTGTTTACCAAACAGGATGCAGGAACAAAGGAGGTAATTGCAAACCCCACTACGAACGTATTCAGTATGACTGGCTCTAATAACCCGCCTGCCGACAACACCCGGGTGGTGCTCATGTTTTCACTGAAGAATACGGATACCATCAACGGTATAAAGAGCGGGAACCGGTATTATGTAATTAACAGTGACGATGAAAGCGACCCAAAGACCTTTCAGCTATCGGGTTCGCTGAATGGTACTGCTATTGATTTTTCCATCAGCGGAACACCCGGCATAACCGTGGTGCCTGCGGGAAAAGAGATGATACCCAGGATCATAAGCGGTTTTAACGGCAATACCTTTTTATGCGATAACCGGTTTGACCTGAATGAGCAGGTAGCCCTTATCTTTAATGAGAATGAACGAAAGTTTGCTGTATCTGCAACAGGCAATCCTGTAATACTTCCCAGGAAACGGTATTACGTTGTGAACCCTGATAACCCTGCCATTGGCGGGCATAATTTCCAGCTGGCTGAAACCAGCGGTGGCGCTGCTATTTCCTTTTCCGTGTTTGATAACCCTGCACCGGCTTTAACCCCGGAAGAAATAGCAGATGACCCGGGTAATCCGGGCCCGCTGCCAATAGAAACCTACGTAATTCCCGCGGGCGCAGATAGTATAGAATATGCCTGCGATGAATGGGCTGCGGAACAATTGATCACCGCTGCCACCAGGCGGGCAGGCTTTAGCGTACCTAACCTTGCCCAGAGTGTATTTAATACATTCGGCTGCCAGTCATGGAGAGTATCTGCAAGAATATTGGCATACCAGTCAACCACCCGGTTTGAGCCGCGCAGTGTAGAATTTAGTGAATTGTATACAGAAGGGGCATTTGATACCAAGTATATGGCCCAGCGCGAGTATGCCAGGTTAGAGGGTACACAGATCCGGGTAGCTAATGGTCCGAAATGCCAGTCCGGAGAAGCAACAGATAACATCTACATCACCGTTAATACAAATTATTCAGACTTTGGAATGATGGAAGTGGATGACGGCAATAAGATCATCATCACCGGCAGTGGCAATACTATCAGGGCCGGCGTGCAGGGGAAAGAGAATTTCATAGAAGACCGTGGTGTTAACAACAAGGTGCTGTTTATAAAATCTTATAACGGTCTGGATGCTCCCGGGGAAATATCCTATCTGTCCAGGTACTCAGTGAATAAGCCATTGGGCGGCTTCTGGCCTGATCATGTACTTAACGGAGCTGCGAATGCGCCTTTCCAAAGTGAAAATGTGCTGTTTCACCAGGCTGTTAACCAGCTATTTTACAACAACCCGGCAATTGTATATAAAACAGATCCGGCGCTGGATGTAAACGGGTATGTAAGTATTGCAACGCCCACGCAGCTGGCCATCAGGAACCCGCTGGGCAGCGTTTCAAATGTCTTTTCCATCGGCAGATTCTTTCCTAAATCAAGATGGATCTTATATGCAAAAGTAAGGAGCACAGATGTTGAAAAAACTGTAACCATTGCCTTTCAACGGCTGGATTCGCCCGGCAGCTTTGGTGCATCGCGCACGGATCAAAAGGTAAACACTGCCTGGCAATTCATCAGTGTAGTGGTAGATCATAGCAGTGCGCCTGATGGAATGACCGGGCAGATCTATGTTACGCCCTCTTCTGGCGGGCTTGACCTGGCCTATTTTGCAGTAGTGCCTGATATCATGTTCAGCCCTAAAACAGGTACGTATGCTACAACTGTTAGCGGTAATCCAGCCACGGCTATCACTATTCCACATGGATTAGCAGAGGTAGCGCCAACCGCAATACCCTCTTTTTTCCAGGTAACAGCAGCATCCGCAGGTGCAAAGAATATCAGTTATGTGGAACCAACTTCAACATCATTGATCGTACATTATGACTCGCCGATAGCCGTCGGCACTAATGTCACTTTAACCTGGTCTGCAAAGCCGTAATTGAAAAGGCATATAAGAAAACAGGCTGTATCAAAATATGATACAGCCTGTTTTTGCTAATAGTCCTTTAATTCCATCCGCCGCCTAACGCCTGGTAAATATTAACCAGGGCATTCAGCTGCTGCTTTTTAGTTTCGATCAGCTCAAACTTTGATTCCAGCGCATCACGCTGGGTCATTAGCACTTCCATATAATCTGCCCGTGCCGATTTAAAAAGATCATTTGAAATAGTGATAGAACGGGTAAGCGCGCCCACTTCCTGGGTTTTGAGATCGTAACTTTTTTCCAGGTTATGGATCTTCGACAGCTGATTGGCCACTTCCACATAAGCGTTTAAAATGGTACGCTCGTAGTTGTAAATAGCCTGTACCTGTTTGGCGTTGGCCGTATAATAATTAGCCTTTATAGCATTCTTATTGACCAGGGGCGCTGCCAGGTCGCCTGCCAGTGAATACAGCAGGGACGTTGGTGTATTAAAAAGATACTTTGGATTAAATGCCTGGTAGCCGATAGCTGCCGAAATGCCTAAAGACGGATAAAATTCAGCTTTTGCCACCTGTATATCCAGCTTAGATGCAGCCAGCTCCAGCTCCGCCTGTTTAATATCGGGGCGATTGGCTAACAGCTGCGATGGAATGCCGGCATGAATGGATGCAGGTACTGCAATGTCAAAAGTTTGATCATTCCTTGGAACAGGCTGCGGATACCGGCCCAGCAGGAAATTGATCCGGTTTTCCGTTTCCGTGATCTGCTGCTGGATATTGTACTGCAGGCTTTTGGTATTAAGCACCTCCGCTTCAAATTTACGTACGGCCAGCTCCGTTACCCGGGTGGCTTCTTTCTGCAGCTTCACTATTTCCAGGGCATTATTCTGGATGTCGATGTTCTGCTTTACAATAGCCAGCTGGTTATCCAAGGCCAGTAGCTCGTAATAGGAATTAGCGATTTCGGCAACGAGGTTCGTGACCAGGAAATTTTTTCCTTCAACGGTAGACAGGTACCTGCTGATAGCTGCTTTTTTAGCGTTGTGCAGCTTTTTCCAGATATCCACTTCCCAGGATGCGTAGGCAGCCAACAGGTAATCCGGCAGTGGGTCCGGCATTTCTTTTCCCGGTTTAATTTCGGTGGTAGCATCACCGGCGCCCTGGCTGGTATAGCGCCCCACCTTTTCAATACCCGCTGCAGCTTTTACTC
>NZ_DATCRD010000037.1:0-9903 GCF_036569185.1 Chitinophaga sp. | reverse complement strand
GTATCGTATACCTTAAAAGCAAGCCCGTCTTCAATATCATATGTTTCCCAATAAATGCCATCGGATCCGTTCCTGCTTTCTCTGACAAGCTGATCCCCGATAGCAACAGCAGCCGCCAGATAGAGATTATTTTCCATTTTTACCTCCCCATGATTCAATATATGTAAGTAAGCCTGCTTTATCCATTTCAGCTACTTTTAAAAATTCCCGGTGACTGTCAATCACAGCCTGGTTATCGGTGTAAAAAGAATTGAGCCCCCTGGCATGAGATAAATGGAAAAGGGGGCCAACAGCTCTGTGGACTTCCCCGTTTAATATCCTGCTTCGGAAATACAGTTCCTTATCTTCCAATCCCCAGCCAATAAAATATTCATTGTCGCCCCCCATAGCGAGGTAATCCTGCCTGTTCACTA
This sequence comes from Chitinophaga sp., assembly GCF_036569185.1. Taxonomy (GTDB): domain Bacteria; phylum Bacteroidota; class Bacteroidia; order Chitinophagales; family Chitinophagaceae; genus Chitinophaga. The sequence goes on along the minus strand of NZ_DATCRD010000037.1, from coordinate 9,490 downwards.
CAATACATCCACCAACGGAAGGAAAGGTGAGCTGTGTAAAATCATCCATATATTTAAACAGCATCGTAATATCCAGGTCTTCCAGAAAAAAGGCACGATGCGGGTCGCGCACATCCAGAAATCTTCCATCATAAGGATAGCTTATGATGCTTCGGCCATTCCGGATAGCGCAAACAGAATTATACATCTGCCCCGGTGCAATTATTACATCTGCGTCATACTTAACAATGACGGGCGTATCAGCCTTTTCTGCCATCAAATTATTATACATGGTGCGGTTGAGGATAGGATCATCATCTTCAATAAAAAGATATGTTACCATTTTATTACCGGTAATATCCTCTGGTACTTTTGGAGCCAGATCCGCCTCGAGTATAAGGATATTTGTGCGGAAATACCGGGTCAGAAATCCCACAGAAGTACGGAGATTTTCAATCCTGTTTACAGAATCAATCCTGATGGGTATAATAAATGTCACATCAGTCAGGTCAAATACTTCGGTATCCCTTACTTCCTTTATCAATTCAACATATTTATAGTTGCAATGATGTGGAAGAACAAAATTCAGGTATTCATAAAACGGGGAATACTCTGTATATTTTGACTTATAAAAATATTCATGCTGCTCATGTTCCAATACGCCGGCATTATGATAAATCTTGTAAGCGCCCCAGGTATCAATATGAAACGAGGGCCAGCAAAAATCCAGCTCCTTGTCAATAACAACAGTTGCTTTTTTAAAACTACTCCATAGAATGGCCCACATATCTGCGCACCATGCCTGGATATAATTCCGTTTCTTTCCGTTAATACGGGGAGGCAGATGCTTGATGGTATTAACCTCATCGGATAAGTATATGTAAATAGCCTCACTGTCGTCTTCCAGCTGTTGCCAGAAATTGTAATCCACCTTCTTCAACAGGTACTGGGCTCCTCCGGCATTCTCATCATTCCCTACCACTACTGATTTATCAATGTTCATTATCCTGCACATATTGTCAAGTATATCTTCGCCAAACTGGCGGATATACCTGGTATTCAGGTATTCTTTTGCGTTGGATACGTACCAGATATCATCTTTGCACAACCTGTCAAAATCCGGCAGGCTTTCCGTGAATACAATATCCGAATCATGGTAGAAAATTATTTCAGATTCCAGCTGGGGATATACAGCAAAATGTTGTTTTATAATATTGGGCCTGATGGAAGACAGGTACCTTGCAGAAATCCTTGTATCGGGGTAAAAAAAGAAGCGGGCATATTCCTTATAATCAACTGCCAGCTGAGCAACATTCGGATGAATGCCCTTTTCCCTGTTATAGCCAATAAGTATATGAATAGTATCCGGATCTATGCTGAACTTCCGGAAATTATAAAGCTGAATCTTTAATTGCCATACAAAATACTCTGAATCGGGTTGGGCGGATAAAAAGATCATTATAAACGTTTTCTATATGGGTTGACAATAAGGTTATACTTCTTTTACTCGTTACCAGTAAGTGCACAATAAAGACAATAATCGTCAATTCTTGATATATCCAGGTTTTCAATCTTTATACCTTCGTACTTACCTTTTGTAAATTCAAACTTCGAAAACTTCTCATCCGTATGCCAGCAGTGTAAATGCGCATGCGTATTCACCGGTTCTGCAGAATCAGATGGAAAGTCAAAATTCAGTTCATCAATCACACAATGCTCTACTAAATGATTGATAGCAATTTCACTGGCGTACATAGAAGATACTCCTTTATAATATCCCGGCCAGGCGCCTTCTTCATTCCTAAACTTAAAATTCAGGATATGACCAGTCAGATAAGTGGATAGCTCTGCCACCTTTAAAACATCTGCGCTGGGACCGAGCCAGGTAGACCCAATATTTGACAAATAGTTTTCCCGTATTGCCAGCCTGAAATAATCCGCCGTTTCTCTGATCTTTTTGCCGGTAGCTTCGCTATCTATATATCCTCCTCCCCCACATACAAACCCATTCAATTTAATATTATTCCACTTTGGCGTAAACAGGGTATCTACATCTGTTTTAAGAAGGTATTTATACTCCAGTAACCAGTCCTGTCCTATCATACAGGCAATACTATTAATATACGCGTAATTGCTAAAAAAAGGATACTCATCCAACGATACCTGTGGGATGAAGTAAATATTCGTCTTCTCCGTTAGCTGTTGTTCCCTGCTTCGGAAAACATCATATGCAGGATTATAAAAAACCACTACATCAAGATTCTCCGGGGCAGTTAACTCAATAGATCTTAAAAAGGTTTTAAACATTTTGAACTGGAACTCGGTAAAATCCAGGTACACTACAACCGCTACTTTTCCTTCCATTTACTGGTATTTAATTTTTGCTACTTCTGTATGTAGTTAAATTGGCTGCCCAGGGAACCAACCCTGAGCAGCCTTGTTTGAGAAACAGATCCACCGTTCTACTTAAACCTCCGTTGTTGGGGCTGGTTTTGGCGTAGTTGGTTTGGGGGTACTGCTACATGGCTTGCCTGCCTTACAGGATTTTGGCCATAGTGTCAGGTCGTGCCCAATGTCATAGATGGATTTGACAATGGTAACAGTGTCCACTACGCATTTGGTTCCTGAATCGTCATCATCACCACCTTTTGCGGTTTGGGCAACTTCGGGTTGGAGCTCTGTAATAAAGCTCTGTACTCTGAGCTCTTCCAGCTTCAGTTTTTTTCTTTCCATAAATTGGATTTGTGTGGGTTAAAAAAAAATAGTTGACGCTTATTATAGCTGGTAAAAAGAATCGTTGTGAATAGGCGTACCCTGCTGATGCATATCAGTTGATAATATACAGCACCATTTAACGTCTTAAAATCAGGTTATCGCGAGATGTTGATTGATAAATACTTCCAAACGGTCAATTATATCACTGTCTGTCTTTTCATCAAATTTCCGGGCAAAAAAACTTCCACACGAAACCAGTTCATCAAAATTTTCTTTTCTGAAAACCCGCGGCCATTCGGGGCCATCAGTCCAGTTTATGTAACGAAGATTATTATGCTGTACTTTATCAGCAAAAGAGGAATTCATTACTAAAGTGGGAATCAGGAGCTCATCAGAGATGTAGGTATACCTGAAAAATTCGAGTATGGCCGGGTACTTACTTAGTTTTGAAAGTATACTTTCTACGCAATCATGGGTTAATGTAAACCATGTGGATCCATAAAAGGGCGTTAAGTTACAGGGTAACAATCTCTTCTTCTTTTCTGCGGCCTGTGCGGCAACAAATGCTTCACTTTTTTTTATTCCAATATCATCCACCAGCCAATAATAGTCGATCCTGTCCATACCACCATTTCCTTCCAGGCCCATTTTATCCGGCATCGGGAAACATTCAATATATTCTTTACCGTTATTCAGGAGCAGGTAGTTGGCCAGGTCCTCAATTGGCCTTAATGGGAAGTCCATCCCGCTGATCAGGCAATAATAGTCATGCCTGGTATGGTTTACAGCAGTATTTAAAAGGTTTATCGTCAGGTTCGTAATACTGAAACCTCCCCAGTTCAGCTTCGTCCTGGGCTCAATAAAAAACACGTTGGCATCATCAGGGAAACGGGCTGCCAGTTCATCGAGGGATATGAGCGCATCACTATCTATATGCAGATACACTGTAACCTCTGCGTTTCCACTTTTCGTTGTCAGGCTCCGGACAAGTCGCACCAGCTGCTCAAAATTCTTATGGGCAATGATAAGAATTGCAATTTTCATAGCAATAGAAATAAATAAAGTAATTCCGGGATATTCTTATTGGGTCCGATGCATCATAACTTCGTGGCCATTCTGAAACAGGGTTAATTCGTTGTAGCTTATTCCATTCTCTTTTGTAAACTTAATTGTGGCGTCTATCAATGTATAGAAAAAAGTATCAGGCGAAGACGGATATATGTTGACAGTTACCTGATCCATATATCTTGCATATAATCTGTTCTGATGAGCGCTGATCACCATTTTCCTTGACGGATCATCTTTTACCTGGTAGGTTCCTACAAAAGGCTGCAACTGGGCAGCTGTAACAACAATGCTCTTCTTCAGGGGAGCTACTTCAGGCAAATCGAAGGACTTTTCGCGGTCCAATATCTGGCTAACCGGTACCATCAATGCATTAGGAGATACACAGTTCATGATATTCTGCAAAACAACTATTGTCAGATGCCGTTTTGTATAACGGGCAATGAGACTTAAATAACCTGCTATTCCTCCTCCATGCCATACAAAAGTGTTCTCACTGGTATCGGTAGTAAGGATCCATCCGAAACCATAGGGCATTGATTCTGCAAACCCAGCATAAGAGCTATCCTTAAGCAGTTGCGGCGTAAATGCTTCTTTCATAGTGGAAGATGATACCAGTTGTTCAGTATACAGCGCCTGATCCCATTTTAACAGGTCTGTTACGGTACTGCTTATACCATAGGCTCCATACACTCCATCCATATAATTAACATACCGGTTGGCTACCATGCTTTCAGGCGCTGCAAACCTGTTATCACCAGCATCCCATTCGTAACCCAAAGCATAGTTGCTCAACGGCTGTTTTGCCGTGCGCCTTGAATATACTGATGTATTCAGCATCCCAATTTTCTGAAAAATGTTCTCCTGCATATAGTTGCGGAAGGACTTCCCGGATACTTTAGCTACGATAGCCGCCAGCAACATATAATTGGAATTGGAATAGGCAAACGCCGTACCTGGCGGAAAGCTGGCGACAGGTATATTTGCCGGTAATAGCTTGATTATATCTTCATTAGTGTTAATTTTACTGGTATCAATTTGATTAGCAGTCCAACCCAAAAAATCTCCTATTCCTGAAGTATGATGCAGCAAATCCCTGATCGTAACTCCATAGTAAGGCAATCCAGGCAAGTAGTGCCGGATACTATCGCTGTATTTTAATTTACCTTGTTCCTGGAGTTGCATAATAGCCATAGCTGTAAATTGCTTGGCTAAAGAGGCTACTTCAAAACGGGTTTCCAGGTTCAGCAGAATCTTCCTGTCAAGATCAGCATAGCCATATGCGCCTTGAAAGATTGGTTTACCAGAATCTGCTACAAGTACACAACCATTAAATTGATGCCTTGTATATAGGGTATCAAACAATTGTTGTAGCTGCTCCGATCTGCTCTGCCCATTCGTAAAAAAAACAATCAGCACTAATAAACTGACTAAAGGGCTTTTTTTCATGTTCTCTACGGGTTGACAATATTTGATATCTGAAAGTAATATAAAAATTTGTGCTTCTGAAAAAATTTCAATTTTTTTTTTGCTTGATTATTTTACCCCCTTTCTACGCTATTCCTATCAATAATTTCTCCTGACCCGCCCAATCCATTTATTCCATTACATTTCACTCACATTGACCCTCCATGAATTTATCCAGCAGCAAGACAATTCCCTTATTTAAAAGCAGGCCTCAGCCACATGTGCGCCCAATAGTGAATGAGTGGTGCTACTGTCTCCCGTTCAGGCATCTCCCTGATTTCACGATAATTGTATAGAAAAATACTATTAACTTCTATAAGGTCCTGCCTGGAGTTATCATGTCTGATCAATGAATCGCGCATACGATAAGGACCTGAGTATTTAGGCGTCGTCAACGTATCCTGCAAACCATTATTGAATAATTCAACGACATCTTCTACCAGCGATAAAAGGTAAGCCTCTTCCCGGGCAGCAGAAAAACATTCCGAAGCCAGCGTGCCATTAAAGGGATCAACCACCAAATAGCCATACCCGTAATTTTGGCAGATCTTTAAAAACCCTTCGGGGTCAATCAATTCAATATCCCAATCCATGTAATACCCTCCATGATGATGTACGATCAGGTACCTGGCAATATCAGCAGATTCCGCCAGGTTCCTCGCATTAAGAAGGGTCGAAAGAGCAAAAGGATATATTGTTTCAACAAAGTTGTTAATATCCTCAAAGCTCCATACTTTTATTTCAAATCCATGCTCTTTAAGAGGTAGCCAGGAATTCAGGCAATGATCAATCAGTTCCGTGGTTTTGGGCCCAACAATCTGATGAATAATTTTCTCTACCATTACAGCGCTTTTATAAAAAGTTCATAATCTTTATCAGGTAATGAAACAGGTAATACGCCTACCTTTACACATCAGGATCAGGGCTACATAGTTAGCAATTAGCTGTAGAAATAAAAGGTACGGGCATCCAATATTTCCTGTCATGAAAATATAGACTTTCAACAATATAACTATAAAAATCTGATATAAGAAAATGTATCCTCTATTTTTATCTATTTAATTTAACGTTGATAAATTTTGTATCTTAAACTTTACCAATGACCAGCAAGATAAAATGAAAACCCAAATGAGTTCCACGATGATTTCCGTATCGGATCTGCTTACAAAATATCCCAATATAGAAATAGAAGAAGGCAACCAGGCTACAGCGCTTTGTTTAATTGATAGCAGGGTGCATGGCCTCTTTGCATGCATGTACTGCATACTTTATGGTTTGTTCATCTGCGAACAGGAAAACATGCACCCGGTTATTCACCTGGGCCCGCACCATCTTTATTATGAAGAAAAATATGGGGAAAATATTTTCAACTATTTTTTTGAACAGCCCTACACGACAACAGAAGGAATTCACAGGATGAAAGTAATACACCCGGATATTTTTATTACATGGTGCAATATATCCACCCTGGAAAAGAAAATATCAAACCTGCTGATTCAAAAATACTTCAGGTTAAAACCTATCTATGAAGATATAATAAAAGACTTCGTAAGTCAGCATTATTGGGGCCATAGAATGCTTGGTGTACATTACCGGGGCACGGATAAGGCAACTGAAACAAATCTTGTTCCATTTGAAGAGTACGTTGAAAAAATAGATTATCTCCTAAAAAACCGCATTTGTGACAGGATCTTTTTCGCCACTGATGAAATACATCTGAGAGGATATATTCGTAAACGATACCGGGAGCGTGCAGTGCTGTATTCACTGGAAGGCGATTATTCCGCAACAGGCACCAATAATGAGAAGGGGCTTCATTATTCGCTTTCCACACCATACCTTCATGCGAAAGATGCTATTATAGAATGCTATCTATTATCAAATTGCCAGATGCTGTTAAGTTCTGCGAAATCTTCCATGTCATTGTTCTCCACTTTTATAAACCCCGCCATAGCACACATTGTTGTAGAGCCCTAAGGATACTGCCCATTCCACTTCTTCAACTCCCCGATGGTAAGTCCCATATCGGCAAGCCGGTATCCCAGGTTGGATAAAATATAATCCTGTTCCGTTGGAAATCTCTCTAAAACCTTCTTATACGCTGGTAACAACCGCTGATCCTTTACGCCTGACAGCGCCTGCAAAGCGGCATGTATTACATAATTAGCGGGATCATCCAGCCCATTGATAAAAACATCCAGGTAGTGTTCCCTGTTTTCCAATTTACCCAGAGTATAAAAAGCGGTTACACGGATCTGTTCATTTTCATGGGTTGTAGCAGGGATCATCAAATGTGCGTAATCAGCTTTCATTTCTACCAGCAGGTAAGTACAAAACCTGAATGTTTCATCGTCATTGATACCTGGTAAGCTCCGGGTAATAACTTCCAGCCATTCATTGCTTTTGTCTTTTACATACCACCAGATAAACTGTACAACCGCCAGCAGGTCTACCGTGCTGTAAGCTAACAGGTGCGGCTTTGCCAGCAGATAACTGAATTTGGTTAGCACCTGCAGCCATTCCCGTTTATATTCTGCTTCGGCATGCAGGTATTCTTTCTCCAATAATGTTTCCATCCCCGGGTCAATATGCCGCTTCACCAGGATACCCCGAATGCATTGATGCCTGGTTAACTGATCTGTGGCGGCATGATATTTATCTAACAGTGTGGCCGCGCTGCCGCCCATGGTATAGCCAAACCAGGACGGGCCATCAATTGGTAGTTCTTCCGAGATAATTTCATCCAGCCATCGTTCATACCAGTCCAGGAAGTTATCTTCAAAAGTGAATTGAGGCAACTGCCTGTCCATATCCACGTTTACTACCTTCCCGGCGTGTTCCCCGTTTAATACCAGGCCATGCAGATAAGTGCATCCCTGCGACCCGATGGGCAGAATGCCCGCGTAAATATTTCCCATCGCAGCGTCATATGCTTCATCGGTGATATCGTCTTCTTCCGCATCCTTCGTAAGATCCTGCCAGGAATCAGCCGTTATACCGGGATAGATCTTCACCGGCCCGCTCAGGTATTTTTCAGGATCAGTTGTGAGCTCGTCCACGCACCCACCCAGCGGGTAAATACCATAGAACGGTCCGGCAGCCGCACCCGCATGCGATTCACCTCCATTGCCCAACTGCAACAGGAATACTTTATAACTTACCGGCAACGAAATATGGTACCTGGTTTCAAAATCCGAGATCGCTTCTTCCGCCAGGGGTTTATGCAGGATGTATTTATGGGAGCTGGCGCCGAATACTTTCAATTCCTTGTCTTTTTGTTTTGCCGCAGCTAACTTAGTCCTGATCCGCTCTACCTGTTCATCAAACTGGTGCATGGGTTAATTTTAAGTCCGCCTTAAAATTAATTTTTTTCCACCAGAAACCGCTTAACTCCTCTCCCGTTGGTAAGTAAGCACTACTACTCCTTTGTCCAGTACCTCTGTGTTGGAAAGCTTCAACCCACCGGGCAGTTTCCCTTCTTTGAAAAAGCGTTTACCCTTGCCCACAATGGCCGGATGAACAAAGAATTTATATTCGTCTACCAGGTCGGCTTGTATGAGGGCATCTGCCAGTGTGGCGCTTCCTTCTACCTGGATTTCATTGCCGGGCTGTTGTTTCAGCCTGGTGATCTCCTCAATGATATTATTTTTAATGATAGTGGTATTTTCCCAGGCGGCGTTTTCAAGGGTAGTTGATACTACGTATTTTGCTACACTGTTCAGTTTTGCGGCAATACCCATTTCGTTATTCTTCATCTGCGACCAGTAGGGGGCCAGCATTTCATAGGTTTTACGGCCAAAGAGGATGGCATCGCAGGCATGAATACCGTTGCTGATCAGCTGCTGACGGGCGGGGCTATCATATGGCATAAACCATTCTGCCATTGTTTCTGCATCGAAGATGCCATCGAGGGTGATCCATTCTGAAATGACTAACTTTCTCATGTTATTTTGTTTTTGTTGATGATGGTGATTGTTTACAGGTACAAAATAACAGCACCTTTCCGGCCTGTGATAGAAGAAACCCGACAAAATGGGAAATGGGCTAACCGGGGAAGTTTTCCGCCTGTTTTATATATTCCAGGGGAGAGTAGGTAGTAAATTCCTTAAAAGCGCGGATCAGGTGACTTTGATCTGCATAACCGTTTTCCAGCGCCACGCCGGTCATGTCCGAAAACCTGTTGCGGTTAAGCTGCTGCAACGCAGCGTTAAACTGGCAGATCCGGCTGTACATTTTCGGGGTAAGACCAATATGCTGCTCGAAC
>NZ_DATCRD010000036.1:0-36795 GCF_036569185.1 Chitinophaga sp. | reverse complement strand
TATCAAACACCTCCACTACAGCGCCCAAACGGCGGGCGGTGGCAATAGCCTGTAAACCGGCTACACCGGCGCCAAGTATCAATACTTTAGCAGGGGCAATACTACCTGCCGCTGTCATAAACATGGGAAAATAACGGGAATAGTTATACGCTGCCAGCAATACCGCTTTATAACCGGCAATATTGGCCTGTGAGCTGAGCACATCCATTACCTGTGCGCGGGTAGTGCGGGGAATAGTATCTAAACTGAAGGCGGTAATATTACGGGAAGCCCAGTGCTCCACTTCGTTTACGCGGTATAGTGGCTGTAAAATACCGGCAATGATTTTCCCCGGTGGAATCTGGTCTGTTACTTCCCTGGAAGGAGGTTGCAGGGTAAAAATGATGTCTGCACCGGTGAGGATCTCTGCAGCTGTTTTTATTTGTGCGCCTGCCTGCATATAGGCGTCGTCGTTATAAAAGGCTTTATCGCCGGCTCCCTGCTCCACCCACACGGTTACCGACATTTGCTGCAGTTGCTTTACTACTTCAGGGACGAGGGATACCCTGGTTTCGCCGTTTTTTTCTTTTAAAATTCCTGCAATCATCTGGTGGAAATTTATAATGGAATTTAAGAAAAAACGGCAAGAAAGAAACTATTTTTCTCTTTAATTTTTCTTCAGAGATGCGGCCAAAGCGGCGGCATGTTGCAGTAAAGCCGGGATGGCTACGCCTTGGAGGTAATTCCCTGTGACATGAATTCCCGGATATTTTTTTTCAAAATCTGCTACTGCATTCCGCAACTTAACATGCCCCACATTCAATTGTGGGATCGCTTTATTCCAGGTGCTGAACCGCTGCATCACCGGCGGGGCCGAAAGATGCAACAGCGAAGTTATTTCAGCCACTACACGTTGTTGCAGGGTTGCCTGGTCCAGCTGGTCGAACAGCTGTTCCTGCCTGGCGCCTCCCAGGAATACGGTGAACAGGATTTTCCCCTCAGGCGCTTTACCCGGGAAAATAGCCGTGTTGCAGATAGCGCCGAGAAAATGCATATGCTCTGCATTCGGCACCAGGAAGCCGAAACCATCCAGCGGCTGTGGTAAAGCGCTGGCATCAAAGCCCAGGTGCAGCACGCCCATGCGGGGATAGTGCACGTTGTTCAATAACGCAGCGGTAACTGTATCAAGGTGGGTAATGGTTTCCGCCGTGCTGTAAGCAGGCGTGGCCAGTATAATTTTTTCAGCAGTATAGGTCCCGGTCGCGCCGTTTTCCACTACGCTTACCCTGTATCCGTTATCAACGGTAGCGATATCCGTTACCTTACAGTTAAAGCGCACAGGCGTAGTGAGCAATTGTTGCAAACGGTTTGTGAGCAACTGGTTGCCGCCTTTGAAACTGATAATTTTCCGGCCGCCCATAGCGCCCTTATCTTTCATCAGCCCTTTGGTAACGCTGCCGTATTCCCGCTCCCAGCGCGGCAATGCAGGCAATACTTCGGCAACGCTCATCAGGTCGGGATTACCGGCGTAAATGCCCGACAACACAGGGTCGAACACGTATTCTGCAATCTCTTTATTAAATCTTCTTGTTACAAAATCACTCACGGTTTCTTCTCCTGCTGCAGGCGCCGGTTTACGGAAGCGCTCTGTAAACAGCCGCCACTTACTGCTGCGGCTCAGGTAAGGAGAGCCTATGATCTTAAAGGGATGTGGAGAAACGGCGTGCAGCTGTTGCCGTCTTACCAGGAACCGGTTTTTGCTGGCGGCTGTTGCCTGCAGTATTTCCTTATCCAGTCCCAGTTCCGAAAAATATTGCAGCAGTTCAGGAGAAGCTGCAATGGTATTGGCGCCTGCATCCAGTTCAAAACCATCTTCCCGTATGGATTTCATGACACCACCAGTGTGGTCCGAAACCTCCAGTACCTGGTAAGGTACCTGCAGTTTCTGCAATTCATACGCAATACTCAGCCCGGACAGGCCGGCGCCGACAATCAAAACGGGTTGAACGGACATATGGCAAATTTAAACGGCTTCAGTGGCAATGATCTGTGTGCAGTACTTCACTATTGCCTTTACCCATAACGGGTGAATATTCAGACATGGAATCATGGTGAAAGATTCACCACCGCTGTTCAGGAAAGAATGCTTTCCTTCAACCGCTATCTCCTCCAGGGTTTCCAGGCAATCCGACACAAACGCCGGGCACACGATCAGCAGTCTCTTTTTACCTTCGGCAGGCAACGTTTCCAGCAAACCTGCCGTATAAGGTTTCAGCCATTCTTCACGGCCCAGCCTCGACTGGAAGGAGATGCCCCATTTTTCGCGCGGCAGTCCCAGCTTTTCTGCTACCAGCTCGGTAGTAACAGTAATCTGGTGACGATAGCAGTATTGATGGGCAGGTGATTTCACATGACAGCAGTCGTTCACTTTCATACAATGCGCACCGGTAGGATCTGCCTTACGCATATGCCTTTCCGGTAAACCATGATAACTGAATAAAACGTAATCATAGTCCTGCTGCAAATATGGGCGCATGCTTTCAGTAAGTGCATTGATATAATCCGGTTCATCGTAGAACGGAGGCACTACCGACAGCCTGAATTTATATTTTTTCTTTTTGTAGATGTCCTGTGCATACTCCACCGCTGTTTCGTAGGAAGACATGGCATAATGCGGATACAATGGCAGCAGCACTACTTCCTTCAGATCAGGATTTTGTTTGAGGAGATTATCATAGGCTACCTGGGGATGTGGATTGCCATAACGCATGGCTATTTCCACCGGTATCTCCATATCGTTTTGCACCGCCATCTGCAGCTGCTTCGTTAAGGCTACCAATGGTGATCCTTCTTCCCACCAGATAGATTCATAAGCCCGGGCAGATTGTTCCGCACGCTTTGGTACAATAATCCCTTCGATTAAGATCTTACGGAACAACCACGGATAATCGATCACACGCTTGTCCATCAGGAACTCGGTCAGATAACGCTTAACATCCGGCACAGCGGTGGAATCAGGCGATCCAAGGTTCATTAATACTATTCCTACATCAGATTTAGACACCATCTCTTTTAAATTGGTGCAAAAGTAAGCAAAAAGCCGAAAGCGAAAAGCCTTGCAACTGGCGTAACAACTGTCATTATTTTGTAAAGGCAAAAACTGATAAAAATCATTTTTTCGTCGTGATGATTACCAGTAGCAGAAATGACACACTAATGACAGCTAACCCCTTTTGTTTGGGGCGTATGAAAGTACTTTTGCAACCGGAAGCTTATACAAGAACATGCAGGTCAGTCATTCAAAAGAAATAGCAAATTTTCATATTGTTGGGATCAACTATAAGAAAACAGACGCTGCTATCAGGGGATTATACGCCATCAATCCGGCTCAGTATCAACAACTCCTGGAGCATGCCAGGGTTGTGCAATTAGACGATCTATTTGTACTCTCTACGTGTAACAGGACAGAAGTTTACGGATTTGCAGCGAACCCCGGGCAGTTGATAGATTTGCTTTGCAGGGAATCAAACGGCGACAGGAGCCAGTTGGAAGAATTAGCCTATACCAAATCAGGAGAAGAAGCGATCAGGCATTTATACCAGGTAGGAACGGGCCTCGATTCCCAGATCCTGGGCGATTATGAAATTATAGGCCAGATACGTAATGCCGCTAAATTTGCCAAGGCGCACCAGAGCCTGGGCAGCTTCCTGGAACGACTGGTGAACAGCGTTCTGCAGGTATCCAAACTCATCAAAACTGAAACAGGGCTCAGCAAAGGCACCGTATCTGTAGCTTTTGCTACAGTGAGAATGCTGGAGCGCATCTGCCCTGATATAAAAAATAAAAAGATTGTATTGCTGGGTGTAGGTAAAATAGGCCGTAACACCTGCAAGAATATGATCGAATACCTCGGTGTAAAAGAGGTGACCCTTATTAACCGCACCCTGCAGGTGGCGGCTGATTTCGCCGGCCAGCACGGGCTGAAATATGCACCGTTCGAAAATATGGTAAGCGAAATGCAACAGGCAGATATTATCCTCGTTGCTTCCAATGCACCACATCCAACAGTGCTGGCAGAACATTTCAGGAACAGTTCTCCCAAACTCATCGTGGATTTATCCATTCCTTTTAATGTGGAAGCCGCTGTAGGCGAACTTCCGCATATTACGCTGGTAAATGTGGACGAGCTTTCCAAAGTACAGGACGAAACCCTGCAGAACAGGCTGGGAGAAGTACCAAAGGCCATTGCCATCATCGATGAGTACATGGAGGAATTCCTTTACTGGTACAAAATGCGCAAACATGCCGTAGTACTGAAAGCGGTAAAGGATAAACTGCAGGAAATACATACGCGCGAAATACAGCAGCAGAAGAATGGAGGGCACTACAACATGGAAGATATCGAGCTGGTATCTTCCCGCATCATACAAAAAATGATTAATCTCATGGCTGGCAAGGTACGCAAGGAAACAGACAAAAGTGACCAGTACATCGCCATGATCAACGATATTTTTGAGACCGGAGTTAACCAGGAATAAACAAATGGATAAAGTTATCAGGATAGGCACAAGAGAAAGTCAGTTGGCCTTGTGGCAGGCAAACCAGGTAAATGATCTGCTCACCGCACAAGGTTACCGCACCGAACTGGTACCTATCAAAAGCGAAGGAGATATAGACCTGGTAACACCCCTCTACGAAATAGGCGTACAGGGCATCTTCACAAAAAGCCTCGACCTGGCACTGCTCAATAACCGTATAGACATTGCCGTTCATTCCTTTAAAGACGTTCCTACACAACTGCCAAAGCAAATTGTACATGCCGCTGTCCTGCAACGCGGGCCGGTAAAAGATCTGCTGGTATATAAAAACAATACGGATTTCCTTTCACAGCCTGGCTATATTGCCAACATTGCTACCAGCAGCGTGCGCCGTAAAGCGCAATGGCTGCGGAAATACCCGCAGCACCAGCTGCACAACCTCCGCGGAAATGTAAATACCCGCCTGAGAAAACTGGCGGAGGAAAACTGGGACGGCGCCATCTTCGCAGTAGCGGGCCTGGAAAGGATCAATGTTCGTCCTGCTAATTCTATTGATCTCGACTGGATGTTGCCGGCGCCTGCTCAAGGCGCAGTGGTAGCCGTTTGCAGGGAAAACGACCAGTTTTGCCTGGACGCCTGCACGGCTTTCAATCACGCCGATACCGCCCTTGCCACACATATTGAACGCGAATTTTTACGCACCCTGATGGGCGGATGCACCACTCCCATCAGCGCTTACGCTTATATACAAAACGATCATATTCACTTCAGCGGCGAGCTTTGCAGCCTGGATGGCGACCGCTTCTTCAGTATTTCACGCGAAGTACCGGTAAGCCAGGCCAACCACCTGGGAAGAGAAGCTGCAGAAGATATTATGGCGCAGGGTGGCGCTGAAATTGTAGCACAGATCAGAAATGCTAAATGATAAATACCGCATATTAAGCACCAGGCACTTAACAGACAGCTCCATTGCTGTTGCTGGTGATAACGGTATTCGCATAGATGTACAGGATTTTATACAGATAAAGCCGGTAACATTGCCCTCATTAAAAGGGAATAAACCAGGCTGGAACGGTACCAGTATATCTGATATTTTCCAGGCGCCCAATGTATCAGTTTTTACAAGTGCCAATGCGCTGAATGTACTGAAACAACATTACTTTGGTGTAAATGGTCTGCGTAATGAGCTCCGGACAGTTTTCCTTACCAACAACGCCCGCATTGGCTGTATATCCGGCAAAACACTGCAAAAGGCCCGTGAAATTTTCCCTGACGCTGAAATACTGGCGTCCTCTCCTTATGGCAGCGAACTGGCGGCAGCCCTGATCGCACTGGGAAATATCAGTGAAGTAAACTTCTATTGCGGCAACCAGAAAAGACACGAATTACCGGATGCATTAAAGCAGGCAGGTATCACTGTCCATGAATATGTGATCTACGAAAATATTCCCGCACCCGCCGTAATAAACGGTGATTACGACGGCATATTATTCTTCAGCCCCAGCGCCGTTAAAAGCTACCTGTCGGCCAACCGGATCAACAGCAAAACCGTTTGCTTTGCCATCGGCAGAACAACCGCTACGGAACTGAGAGAGCATACCGATAACAAAATTATAATGAGCACCGATATCAGTGAAGACAGCATGGTGCGAACTGCTATATTTTACTTTAACAACATTAACTGCTACGAATGAGCGCATTGAAGAACGACTTACTGCTGAAGGCCCTTAAAGGTGAAACCGTTTCCCGCACGCCCGTATGGATGATGCGCCAGGCCGGCCGCTATTTACCGGATTATATCAAACTGCGTGATAAGTATACTTTTTTTGAACGTTGTGAAAACCCGGAACTGGCCACTGAAATAACCGTGATGCCGGTAGACCAGGTAGGCGTTGATGCAGCTATTATCTTTTCCGATATCCTGGTAGTGCCACAGGCAATGGGCATGGAAGTGCAGCTGGTGGAAAAAGTAGGGCCACTGCTCCCCGCTCCCGTTAAAACCGCACAGGACCTGCAGCGTTTATGCGTTCCCGATGTACAGGAAAGATTGCACTATGTTTTCGACGCCCTGAAGCTCACCAAAAAAACACTGGATGGAAAAGTACCGCTGATAGGCTTTGGCGGCGCTCCCTGGACCCTCCTCTGCTACATGGTGCAGGGCAAAGGCTCCAAAACTTTTGATGAAGCAAAAGCATTCTGCTACCAGCAACCTGCTGTAGCCCATCAGCTGCTGCAGATGATCACCGATACAACCATCGCTTACCTGAAAGCACAGGTAGCCGCTGGTGCAGATACCGTACAGGTGTTTGATTCCTGGGGCGGTTTGCTCAGCCCGCAGGACTTTGAAGTTTTCTCTTTACAGTATATCCGCCAGATAGTAGCTGCCATGAAGGAGGTTTGTCCTACTATTGTATTTGCAAAAGGCGCCTGGTTTGCATTGGAAGACATGGCTGCTACCGGTGCACACGGACTGGGTATCGACTGGTGCATTAAACCGGAGCTGGCCCGGCAGTTTGCCGGCAGCAACATCACCCTGCAGGGAAATTTTGATCCGGCTAAGCTGCTGGCTCCCATTCCCGAAATTGAAAAGGCGGTAAAGGAAATGCTGAAAGGCTTTGGCAGACAGCGTTACATCGCCAACCTGGGTCATGGGATCTTACCTAATGTTCCCGTTGATCACGCCAAAGCATTTGTAGAAACAGTTAAAGCCCACGGATAATTACCATGAGCATTAAAGATAACTTCATATCATTTATACATAGCCTGCAGGATGAGATCTGTGCAGCGCTCGAGCAAACAGACGGTAAAGCCCTTTTCCGGGAAGACCGCTGGGAACGTCCCGGTGGCGGCGGTGGTAAAACACGGGTAATTGCCAATGGCAATGTATTTGAAAAAGGAGGCGTTAATACCTCTGTTGTTCATGGCGAACTGCCGGAAGTAATGGCGCAGCAATTTGGTGTTACCAACAGCCGTTTCATGGCCTGTGGCATCTCCCTGGTGCTGCACCCGCTAAACCCCTTTGTGCCTACGGTACATGCCAACTTCCGCTACTTTGAACTGTATGACCAGGACGGAACGCTGAAAGACAGCTGGTTTGGCGGTGGTGCAGATCTGACGCCGTATTACCTGGAAGAAGAAGACGGTATTCATTTTCACCGTACATTTAAAAATGCCTGCGATCCGTTTGGAAAAGAACTGTACCCGGCCTACAAGAAACACTGCGACGAATATTTTATCAATAAGCACCGTAACAACGAAGCGCGCGGCATAGGCGGTATTTTTTACGACTATCTCCGGCCCGGTGCAGAAAGATCAGCAGAAGCGCTCCTGGAATTTTCCAAAGCAAACGGAAAAGCTTTCCTCGATGCTTATCTCCCATTGGTAGAAAAAACAAAACACCTTCCTTATACAGACGCACATAAAAACTGGCAGGCGTATAGGCGTGGGCGTTATGTGGAATTCAACCTGGTTCACGACAGGGGAACGCTGTTTGGATTAAAAACAAATGGCCGCACAGAATCCATCCTGATGAGCTTACCGCCAGTAGCCCGCTGGGAGTATGATTTCCATACTACTCCCGGTAGTCCTGAAGCACAGCTGGAAGAATTCCTGAAGCCCAGGGAATGGGTAAAATAATGTACCGGCAGACGATATAAAAACAATAAAAAATTTTATGCAGATGATCAGAAGAAACAGAATATTAAGAGTATCTCCCGCTATTCGTGCAATGGTGGCGGAAACAATTTTAACGCCCAACGATTTTATGGCGCCATTATTTGTTACCGAAGGAGAAAATGTGAAGGAAGAGATCAGCTCTATGCCAGGTTATTTCAGGTATTCCCTTGACCTCACTATTAAAGAGGCAAAGGAACTCTGGAGCCTGGGTATAAAAAGTGTACTGCTGTTTGTAAAAGCGCCGGACAGCGTAAAAGATAATAAGGGCACCGAAGCGGTAAATCCTAACGGCCTGATGCAACGCGCTATCCGTGGTATCAAAAATGCCTTGCCTGATATGGTAGTAATGACAGATGTGGCGCTGGACCCTTATTCATCTTACGGCCACGACGGTATTGTGGAAGGAACGGAAATTGTGAACGACCCCACCGTGGAAGTGCTGGCCCGCATGAGCCTCAGCCATGCGCAGGCAGGCGCCGATTTTGTAGCCCCCAGCGATATGATGGACGGCCGCATCCTGGCCATCCGTAACATTCTTGAGGAAAACGGTTTCGATAAAACCGGCATTATGGCTTACAGCGCCAAATATGCTTCCTGCTTTTACGGCCCCTTCCGTGATGCGCTGGATTCTGCTCCCGGCTTCGGCGATAAGAAAACCTACCAGATGGACTACGCCAACTCCCGCGAAGCAATCAAGGAAACGCTGATGGATATTGAAGAGGGCGCCGATATTGTAATGGTTAAACCTGCAATGGCATACCTCGATATCATGCGTATCATTAAAGATCGTGTAACCGTTCCTGTGAGTGCCTATCATGTCAGCGGCGAATACGCCATGATCAAGGCAGCGGCGCAAAGAGGCTGGCTGGATGAAAACAAGGCCATCCTGGAAACCATGACCAGTATGAAGCGCGCCGGCGCGGATCTGATCGCTACCTACTTTGCGAAAGACGCGGTAAAACTGCTGAATGCATAATTCCCTATCTTGCGTAAAATAATAAACCACCAACAGATGTACAGCAAAAGTGAAATGTTATTCGGGAAAGCAAAGCAGGTAATTCCCGGCGGTGTTAACTCTCCCGTACGCGCATTTAAAAGCGTAGGCGGCACGCCCGTGTTCATGGAACGTGCAAAAGGCGCTTATATGTATGATGTAGATGGTAACCGATATATCGACTATATCAATTCCTGGGGCCCGATGATCCTTGGTCATGCTTATGAGCCGGTAGTAAAAGCCATACAGGAATATGCCACCTACTCCACCTCTTTTGGTGCGCCTACTGAACTGGAAATAAAAATTGCAGAACTGATTGTGGGCATGGTGCCCAACATCGATATGATACGTATGGTAAACTCCGGTACAGAAGCCTGTATGACCGCCCTCCGGCTGGCAAGAGGCTATACCGGCCGTAACAGGTTTATCAAATTTGAAGGTTGCTACCACGGGCATGCAGATGCATTCCTGGTGAGCGCCGGCAGCGGTGTGGCTACTCTTGGTATTCAATCAGTGCCAGGTGTTACCACCACGGTAGCAGAAGATACACTCACTGCTCCTTACAATAATTTACCTGCAGTAGAACAATTGATCGCGGATAACCTCAACCAGGTGGCGGCGATCATTATTGAACCGGTAGCAGGCAACATGGGCTGCATCCTGCCACAGCCGGGCTTCCTGGAAGGCCTTCGCCAGCTTTGCGATGCCAACAATATCCTGCTGATCTTTGATGAAGTGATGACAGGATTCCGTCTTGCACGCGGTGGCGCGCAGGAACTACTGGGTATCCGGGCCGACCTGGTTACCTTTGGTAAGATCATCGGTGCTGGTATGCCCGTAGGTGCAGTAGCCGGGCCCAAAGAAATTATGGAACATCTTGCTCCTGCCGGTAAAGTATACCAGGCGGGCACTTTAAGCGGTAATCCTATTGCTATGATTGCCGGTTATACGCTGTTGCAAACGTTGAACGATAATCCCGTTATTTACCAGCAACTGCAGGAAAAAGCAAGTTACCTGGTAAACGGGTTAAAAGAAGCATTTGGCGCAGCAGGCATAGTGCATAGCATTAACCAGATAGGATCCATGCTGAGTGCGCATTTCACGGAATACCCCATTGTGGATTTCAGCGCAGCCTCCGCGGCCAATAACGAATTATTCAAACGTTTCTTCCATGCTATGCTGGATCGCGGTATTTATTTGCCGCCTTCTGCTTTCGAAAGCTGGTTTATGAGTAATGCACTTACTACAGAAGACCTGGATGAAACCATTGCTGCTGCTAAATCTGCTATGCAGGCAATAAAATAGTTAACAATTCAATCCTGTGCAGAGTGGAAAAGGCTGTATCATAAATAATGATACAGCCTTTTGTTATTTTAGTTGCATGAGTAAGCCAGATCACCATACAATTAACCGGGCTGATATTATTTATGATAGATAACGGTTTGCCCCAGGGAATAAATATTGCCTGAGTAATTGTTGTCCGTTTTCTGGGTTTGCCCGTTCAGTTTTACCGTAAAGTGATAGGTTTGTGCCGGGTCGGGCAGTGTAAAGGCATATTCCAGTGGCGCACCGGGTAATGTAGCGGTAGCTACGTTTACGGTCTTCATCACGGTAAGCACCTGGTTCACTTCTATGTATACGTTCAGTGGTTGTTGTATTTCCACAGGGATATCACCGGGTATTTTCCAGGATATCTTTACGTTGTTGGCGTCAGTTTGCTGTAAGGTAAGATCAGTAACAGCAGGTAAACTAACACCTGGTTTGGTAACGTCATCCACTGATTTTTTGCAGGCAGCTGCTGTCAATAATAATGTGCCGAAGGTAAATAGCAGGAATTTTCTCATGGCGCGTATGTATTAATAAGTAAACCCAGGCATCTCAGCCTGAAATTCTGTTAGAACCGTGCATAACAGTCTTCCGTTACACGGCTCCGGTTATCAAATCATTCAGGACACTCAATAGCCGGGATTTTGTTTGTACCCCCCTTTCGACCAGTTCATCTGTGCCTGTGGAATGGGCAGGAATTCGTCCCTGCCGGCGGTGAAATGCGCTACACGGAACCAGTCGAACCGGTTCTTTTCCTTGCTAAGGAATGCATTCATTACGGGTTCCAGCATCCCCCAGCGCATCAGGTCGAAGTATCTTCTTCCTTCGCAGGCCAGCTCCAGGCGGTTTTCCCACATGAGTGCCTGCCAGGCAAACTCTTTGGTCCAGTTGCAGTTGATACCGGGTTTATATTCTTCAATTTTATAGTTCAACCACAGGGAGCCATCGTCTTTCTTCAGCCGTCCGGTGCTATGCGCAGCCCGCGCTCTGATCCTGTTGATCAGCGGGAGTGCTTCATTAAAGCGTCCCAGCTGTATCAGTATTTCTGCTTTCCACAGCAATACTTCTGCATAGCGGATCTCTTTTTTATTCATGCTGTTCTGTACATAAAAAGGTTTGTACATACAGTTGCAGCTGGGATGTACCTGTTCTTTCATGGAATTGAAATACCCGTACTGGAAGGGAGCGCGGGAGCCGGATTCTTCAAAAAGAAGGTGGTTGTCATATTTCCAGGGATATCCCGGAATGGCAACGGTATGGCCCATGCGGGGATCAAAAGCATGGGAGGTAAAGAACTGTTTGTATTGCTGGCCGCCCATTTCTGTATTGTTGTAGTTATCGAAATCGGGGAGACCGGTACCATCTGTTTTAAATGCATTGATCATGGTGTAGGACACCTTGTGGAAGTCGCAGCAGCTGAACCAGGGATTCCACCAGGGAGCATTGAGCTGGTCGCCCCAGTTAACGCGGCCATTGGTGGTACCATCATCAATAGAATATTGTATTTCCCATAATGATTCTTTGGTGTTGTTATCATATTCTATCATGAAGTTTTCTGCAAAGTCGGGCGTGAGATCAAACATAGCGCCGTCTTTGGCGGTGATAGCATCGATATGGGTCAGTGCTTTGTTGAGTGTTTCCTGGTTGATCACGGTGACCTGGTGCCGGTCATTTTTTTCATAGGCCCTGAACAGCAACGCCTTTGCTGCCAGTGCGTGTGCAGCATACCTGGTGGGCCTGCCTTTTTCTGACTGTGTTTCGGGCAGCACTCCGGCAGCATCTTCAAAGTCTTTGATGATCTTATCCCACAGGGGCAGATCGTTGGTCATTTCCGGAGGACGGTTGGAGATACCTTCTACTATGATGGCATCATTCTTTACTTCATCATCTATGTAGGGAACATAGTTCCAGCGTAGTTTCATGCCCAGGTATATCCATCCCCGGATAAACTTCATTTCTGCGATGCGTTGATCACGAGCCTTGAAACTGTTGGGATCTACCTTGTTCAGCAAACGCAGGGCAGTATTGGCCCTGCTGATGCCGCAGTAGCCACGGTACCAGGGACCATCGTTGTTGCCGATGTTGGACGTTACGCCGGTAAATATTTCCATTTCATACCAGGGTGTTTGGTCACTGAGGCCACCGCCGCCTTTATAGGCATCGTCAGACCTTACGCTTTGAATCCACGGCGCATGTGTATCTCCGTAGCCAAGAGAGGGCATATAGGAGTAAGCAGCCACCACGAAGTTCTCTATCTGGTCGGCGCCCTCTACCTGTTCTTCGGATAATACTCCTTTCGGTTTTACGTCCAGGAAATTTTTACATCCGGCAGTGAGCAGGGCGACCAGGCTGATGAATATTATAGTATGTGTTTTCATGTTGTTCGTTTAAAAGGTGACATTCAATCCAAACAGACCGTTGATAGGCAGCGGGTAGGCTTCATTGGGATTTTCAGGATCTCCGCCGGTAAATTTGTCTTTACCCCATGTCTTTTTAAAGTTGAGAAGATTTTGGCCTGATATGTATACCCTGACCCGGTTCATATGCCATCTTTCCATTAGCCTATTAGGGAGGGTATAGCCGATATCTACTGTCCTTAGTTTGATGTAGGAGCCATCTTCAATGAAATAGGTAGACATCCGTTTTTCCCCGTTGGCATCGCGTCGGGAGAGGGCAGGAATGTCAGAGTTGGGATTGGATGGTGACCAGGCTTCGAGTATCCGGGAAGGGTGGTTCCGGTCGTTTTGTACGCCGATGTTCCAGAAGTCACTGAGTTCTTTCCAGCTGTTGTAAACGCTGTTGCCAAACACTCCCTGGAAGAAGATGGTGATATCCCAGTTTTTATAGGTTGCTTCCAGGTTTAATCCGGCCATCAGCTTGGGGTCTCTTACACCTATCCAGGTACGGTCATAGGTTTCGTTGATCACGCCGTCGCCGTCAAGGTCTTTGTACCGGATGCGGCCAACACCTTTCCCTTGTTGTTGCGGGGAATTATCCACTTCTTCCTGGGTTTTGAAGATACCGTCTGCCACGAGGCCGTAAAAAGAGTTGAGGGGACGGCCAATAATGTTGTCCAGCAGGCCGTTACCGCCGTATGTATACTTTACGTTTTCCGGTATGGAGTTGATCTTGTTCTTATACGCGGATACATTGGCAGTAACGCGGTAGGTAAATTCCCGTTTCTTTTCGCCCCAGCTGAGCAGCAGTTCGTAGCCCTGGTTGGTCATGTCGGCGGCATTTACCCAGCGGTAGCCGCCTTCACCCAATGCGCCTATGTAGGGCGGTTGGAAAAGCATATCTGTTGTTTTTTTATTGAACCAGTCGAAAGATCCTGACAGGCGGTCGCCCAGGAAGCTAAAGTCGGCGCCGATGTTTGTTTGTGTAGTAGTTTCCCATTTCAGGTCTGGATTGCCCAGGCTGTTCCTGCGGTATCCGGAAGGGATACTGCCTGTTTGGTTGCCACCAATAGCATAGGCGGTGCCATCAAAATCCCCGAGGTAAATGTTTACGAGGCTGCCGGCGGTGAGCGGGGCGGAGTTACCGTTCTGTCCCCAGCTGGCCCGTAGTTTCAGGTCGTTCAGAAATCCGGCATTCTTCAGGAAAGGTTCCTGGCTGATCCTCCATCCGGCAGAGAATGCGGGGAAGGTGCTGTACCGGTTATTCTCCCCGAATACGGAAGAACCATCGCGACGGATGGTGGCAGACAACAGGTATTTTGACTCATAGGAGTAATTGATCTTACCAAAAAAAGATAACAGCGTCCTTTCATCGCCACCGCCGGTCAATGATTTATTATCGCCGGTGGCGGCAGACAGGTATGCATAGTCCCGGCTTTCCAGCAGGATATTGTTGCGGTAAGCATTGGTGAATTCATATACATACCGGTAGGTTTCTATACCGCCTAATATGTCGAAGAGATTTTTGCCAAACTTCAGGTTGTAGATAAGCGTGTTCGTCCAGGTACGGCCGATGTTTTGCCAGTTGTTTTGTGTGACGCCGTTGATATCGCTGCTTTTGCCGCCTGCTTCCTTCCATTTATGTTGGATGTTCCGGTCGTACCACATGTTATAGTCCAGGCCAAACTGTGTTTTAAAAGCCAGGTTATCGAGGATCCTGAGGTTGGCGTAGCCGGTACCCAGTATCTTCAGGAAGTTGCCTTTATTATCTTTATTGATCTCCAGGTCCCTTACAGGGTTGTTAAAGTCGTCCATCCCCAGCGCCATAGCTACACCGCCCCATCCGCCGTTGTTATCGTGTACGGGGATATTGGGCGGCATTACCAGGAAGCCATAAGTGCTGTTGATGTCTCTTATCCGGAGATTGGTCATGGTGAAATTTTCTCCTATGGTGAGTCTTCCTTTCAGCATTTCGTATTCATTGTTAAAGCGTGCAGAATAGCGTCTGAAAGAGGAAGTGATCTGTGTTCCCTGGTTATCGTAATAGTTGAAGGAGAACAGGCTGGATAAATGTTCTTTCCCGCCGGTGATGGTGATCTGGTGGTTTTGCCGGATGCCGGTACGGGTGCCTTCTTTGAACCAGTTGGTATTGGAGGAAGGCATAGTTTTGTCCGCGTTTAACCATTCCACAGGGGTTAGAGAATTTAAAACGGGTATACCGTCCTTATCGCGGTTCCAGTCGTATTTATAAATGCGGATGGCAGCAGCAGGATCGTCTCCGTCGTTAACGGTAGCCTGCCAGAGCGCTCTTCCATAGCCGTTTGCGTCCAGCATATCCGGTACGCCTGTTATTTTGGATACGCCTACATAGCTTTCATACGTAACCCTGGTTTCTCCTGATTTGCCTCTCCTGGTATTTATGAGGATAACGCCGCCGGCAGCCCTTGATCCGTAAATGGATGCGGAGGCAGCATCTTTGAGCACCTGCATGGATTCAATATCATTGGGATTAATATCGCGCAGGTTGATGTTAACGGGCTGGCCATCCAGTACGATCAACGGGGGAGAGGAGTTGATAGAGGTGATACCCCTCACCTGTATGCCTACATTTTCTGCGGGGTTACCGTCGGTAGTGATATATAGTCCGGGTATTTTTCCCTGCATGGATCGCATTACGTTGGCGCTGGGATTTTTGGCAAAATCGGACCGGTTGATTACCGTGATGGCGCCGGTGAGGTCTGCTTTCCGCTGGGTCATATAACCGGTGGAGATAACCACTTCGCTGAGGTCTTTGCTTTGGCCCAGGAGGATCACATCATATGTTAGTGCAGCCGTTAGCGGTATTTCCCGGGTTTCTTTCCCAATGTAAGTGAATACCAGTGTGGTGGCGTTGGCGGGTACATCAATACGGTACCTGCCCTGGTCGTTAGTGGTGGCATGCACAGGAAAGCCTTTAGCTGTAATCCCTACACCAGGCAGTGGGTTGGCGGCATCGTCTTTGACCACGCCTGTGATGGTCTTTGCCTGTTGTGCCCATGCGCCGGTGCTGAGGCACAACAAGAGGATACCCTGTAATATCCATTTTCCGGTATAGGCAGGGAACCCGCGCCCGCCATGCGTCCTGTCATTGGAAGAATGTTGTTTTTTCATGAGACCGTAGTTGTTTTTTGGGTGATAAATTGCCACCGCATTCCGGGTGCTGCATAGCAGCCACGGGCCGTACCACGGCAATTATTTACAGGTGTGTAAGGCCGCAGTGGCATTGTTTTTACCAGTAATGATCAGTTGTTAAGAGGAGGAGTATAATAAATTATTATACAGTGCTCCGGGACGGTTTCTCAGCTCCGGAGAGGCATAACAGTCCTGCTCCTGAAAATTGTGTTTTCAAGCGGTGATTGTTCATAACCAGTGGATTTATATGTGTTTTATTGCGCTCCGGGTATTAACCCCGGTTCTATAGAATTTGATTGATATTAAACTGCTTTAACGTTTAAACAACTTGAACGAACTTTGCAAATAAAGCTATTTTCTCCTCCTGAATTTTTAAATAATAAGCCAATTTTGATATGATATTGGCTTATGGGTAGTAAATGTTATCCTCTTGCCGGTTATCAAAAAATAGCTCCTTTACAATAATCTCATCTTTAAATAAATTAAAAACAATTAATTTTACGACTTGATGAATAATCGTGCGCACATATTAAAACGGTGGACCCTGCTCAGTTTCCTGCTGTGTTTGCAGCTGGTAACTTCCGTTCTGCCTTCACTTGCAGCACATCGCCATTTTTTTCTGTTACCGGATCTGCATAAGCAACAGGTAGAACAGGACAGGTTATTAAGTCTTGTTAATAAAATCCCTGTACATCTTGATGCAGATGACGATGGTGCGGAAATATGGCACATCACCAAACACCGGCGTAAAACCCGCTGGTACCTTAGTGCAGCTGCCCCACAGGTAAGTACTGCTACCCGTATTGTATATCTCGATGCAGATAATACTGCACGCAGCATTTATATTCCTGAGAATAAAACCGGTGAGTACGGCCGTCAGAAATCCTTCCTGCCAGCCTACTATTCCTTCCTCTTCCGGTTTACTCCATTTTGAATACCAGCACCTTTTTTATCGTAATCTTTTTTAATTTTTTTTTAGGGAGATGCCTGTATTTTCTGCTACCATAGCAGATGGCCTCCTGTTGTGTTGTATTCACCTGTTCCGGTTATTCCGGGACCAATATTTTATTGCTATGCGTCAATATACAGGGATCTTAACATCGCTGATCGCTCTTTTCATGGCCGGTTGTGGCACCAAAGGAGAAAGTACCAACAAAGAGGATCTTAAAGTTTTACCGGTTACCACACTGGTAACAAAAGACACATTGTTACACCGTTCTTATGTAACAGATATCCAGGCCATACAAAATGTGGAAATACGCGCCCGTGTTAACGGGTTTCTTGATAAAATATTTATTGATGAAGGCCAGGAAGTAAAAAAAGGACAGCTGCTGTTCGGCATCAGTGATGCGGAATACCGCGCGGAGCTGGCCAAAGCCAAAGCTGTGCTGAGCAGCGTAGTGGCAGAAAGCAAAGCCGCTGCCCTGGAACTGGACAGGGTAAAACTGCTGGTAGAGAAAAAAGTGGTAGCGCCTTCAGAACTGGAAGTAGCCAGTGCCAAGCTGGCCGCCGCGCAGGCAAAAATAGAAGAAGCCCGTTCTGCCGCTTCCAACGCGGAAATGCGCTTATCATACACCAGTATCCGCGCTCCTTTTGACGGTACCATTGACCGTATCCCATTAAAGAAAGGAAGCCTGATCAGTGAAGGAACCCTGCTTACAACGGTATCGGATACACGCGAAATCTATGCTTACTTCAATGTATCAGAAACTGAATATCTCCAGTATAACAAAGCACTGGAAAAAGGAGATAACAACTACCGCAAAGTATCCCTGGTACTGGCAGATGGTACCGACTATAATCATCCTGGTAAAATAGAAACCATAGAAGGCGAATTTGAAGAAAACACCGGCTCCATTGCCTTCCGGGCCCGCTTCCCGAATCCTTCCAGGCTGTTGAAACATGGCGCCAGCGGGAAAGTACGCCTTACCACCGAAATGGACAGCGCGGTGATCATCCCGCAGAAAGCTGTATTCGAAATGCAGGATAAAAACTATGTGTTCGTGGTAGACGGCGCTAATAATGTGAAGATGAGAAACTTTATTCCACAGGCACGCTTCGCACATTTCTACATCGTTGAGTCCGGCCTTAAACCCGGCGAGCGCATTGTATGCGAAGGCGTGCGCAATATCCGTGATGGTATCCGGATTTCACCGCGCGGCGTACCAATGGATAGTTTACTCAGTTTATAATCACAGCTCCTTAGCTGAAACCACGGAACAATGTTTGAAACTTTTATAAAAAGACCGGTGTTGTCACTGGTCATATCGCTTATTATCACACTGGTAGGCCTGCTTGCCCTGTTCACCTTACCAGTTACCCAGTTCCCGGATATTGTGCCGCCGTCCGTAACAGTAACGGCCAAATATACCGGCGCCAACGCGGAAGTATCTGCCAAGGCGGTGTCTACACCGCTGGAAAGGGCTATCAACGGGGTGCCGGGCATGACGTATATGTCGTCTGTATCCAGTAATGACGGGATCACGGTGATCCAGGTATTTTTCCAGGTAGGTACGGACCCCGACCAGGCGGCTGTAAACGTACAAAACCGTGTGGCCACCATTATCGATGAACTGCCGGAAGAAGTGATCAAGGCAGGGGTTACCACGGAAAAAGAGGTGAACAGTATGCTGCTGTACCTCAACGTCATGAGTGAAGACACCACCCTTGATGAACAGTTCATTTACAACTTTGCAGATATCAATGTGCTCCAGGAACTGAAACGTATCGACGGTGTGGGCCGCGCGGAAATCATGGGCGCAAAGGAATACGCCATGCGCGTATGGCTGAAACCCGACCGTATGCTGGCTTACAACGTATCTGCCGATGAGGTGATACAGGCGATCCGTAAACAGAATATTGAAGCCGCTCCCGGCAAAACCGGCGAAAGCTCCGATAAAGACCCGAATATGCTGCAGTATGTATTGCGGTATACCGGTAAGTTTTTTGAGCCGGAACAATACCGGCAGATCGTATTGCGTGCCGGCCAGGATGGATCGGTGCTTCACCTGAAAGATATTGCCGATGTGGAATTTGGCTCGCTTACCTACAGCATGGTATCCAAAACAGATGGCAAACCCTCTGCCTCTATCATGCTCAAACAGCGGCCCGGTTCCAATGCCCGCGATGTAATTAACAATGTGAAGGCAAAAATGGAAGAAATGAAGCAATCCTCGTTTCCTCCGGGCATGACCTTCAACTTTAACTACGACGTATCCCGCTTCCTGGATGCCTCTATCCACGAAGTGGTGAGAACCTTGTTTGAAGCGTTCCTGCTGGTGTTTATCGTAGTATTTATTTTCCTGCAGGATTTCCGCTCCACCCTCATCCCGGCTCTTGCCGTACCGGTAGCACTGATCGGTACGCTGGCCTTTATGCAGATGATGGGCTTCTCTATTAACCTGCTCACTCTTTTTGCCCTGGTGCTGGCTATCGGTATTGTGGTAGACAATGCCATTGTTGTAGTGGAAGCCGTGCACGTAAAGATGAGTGAAGAGCACCTGCCTCCCATGGAAGCCACGCTGGCCGCCATGAAGGAGATCAGCGGGGCGTTGGTGGCCATCACGCTGGTGATGTCAGCAGTATTTATACCGGTGGCATTCCTGTCGGGCCCCGTAGGGGTTTTCTACCGGCAGTTCTCTCTCACACTGGCCATCTCCATCGTGATATCAGGTATTAACGCAGTAACGTTAACGCCTGCACTCTGTGCCATCATGTTAAAAGACACGCATGGCAAACCCCGTAAAAAGAACCTGCTGCAGCGCTTCTTTAACGGTTTCAACAAAGGATATAATGCTACTGAAAATAAATATGCAAAGCTCATCAGTTTTATTGCCGGCAGAAGACTGATCACCCTCGCCTGTCTTATTTTCTTCTTCGCCGCTACCTGGGGAGTAAGCGCTATCCTGCCTTCCGGCTTCATTCCTACGGAAGACCAGGGCATGATCTATGTAAACGTAACCACTCCCCCGGGGGCCACAGTAGAACGCACCGAAGCCATACTGGACCAGGTACAGGCCATTGCCGCTGAACTGGGCGAAGTAGAATCCGTATCCACCCTGGCGGGTTACAGCCTGGTAAATGAAGTAGCCGGCGCTTCTTACGGTATGGGCATGGTAAACCTGAAATCATGGGACGAGCGCAAAGCCTCCGTACAGGATATCATTGAAATCTTACAAAAGAAAACAGCCGGTATTGCAGATGCCAGCATCGAATTTTTCCCGCCGCCTACGGTTCCCGGCTTTGGTAACTCCAGCGGCTTTGAATTGCGGCTGCTCGACCGCAGCGGTACCGGCGACCTGCGCCAAACGGCACAGGTAACCAACCAGTTTATTGATGCGCTGAAAAAACGGCCGGAAATAGGCAGCGCCTTCACCAGCTTCGACGCGGAATTCCCCCAGTACCTGATCCATGTAGACCAGGCCATGGCGGCTAAAAAAGGCGTGAGCATAGAAAATGCCATGAGCAACCTGCAAACACTGATGGGTAGCTTTTATGCGTCTAACTTCATCCGCTTCGGGCAAATGTATAAGGTAATGGTACAGGCGGATCCTTCCTACCGCAACAAGCCCGAGGACCTGCTGCGGCTATACGTAAAAAATGACCGGGGTGAAATGGTATCGTATTCCGACTTCGTGAAACTGGAACGTGTATACGGCCCTGAACAACTAACGCGGTACAATATGTATACCGCCGCTATGATCAACGGGGATGCAAAGCCCGGGTTCAGCAGCAGCCAGGCCATTGCCGCCGTGCAGGAAACAGCCGCTAAAGAACTTCCCAGGGGATACAGCTATGAATGGAGCGGTATGACCAGGGAGCAGATCCTTTCCGGTAACCAGGCGGTTTACATTTTTATCATTGTACTGGTATTTGTGTACCTGCTGCTGGCTGCCCAGTACGAAAGCTTCCTGCTGCCGCTGCCGGTGTTGCTGTCGCTGCCCGCCGGTATCTTCGGCGCCTTCCTTTCCCTGAAAGTGCTTGGCCTGGAAAACAACATCTACGCCCAGGTGGCACTGGTAATGCTGATCGGGTTACTGGGTAAAAACGCTATCCTCATCGTTGAATTTGCCATCCTGAGAAACAAACATGGCGCTACCATACTGGCCGCCGCCAAAGAAGGCGCCGTATCCAGGCTGCGCCCTATTCTTATGACCTCCTTTGCATTCATTGCAGGGTTGATACCACTGTGTATTGCTTCCGGCGCAGGCGCCATGGGCAACCGTTCCATTGGTACCGCCGCTGCCGGCGGAATGCTCATCGGAACCATCTTCGGCGTACTGATCATACCCGGACTATATGTGCTGTTTGCTTCCATGATCAGGAAAAAATCCGTTGAACTAAAAGCTTACACCAATGAATAAACGAATATATCAATACGCATTATATACTGCAATGGCTACTGCAACGATGGCCTGCAGCACACAAAAGGAACTGGCGCTGCCGGAACGTATAAGCGTTCCCGTAGTTTCCGGCAACAGCAGCGATACTATTTCGCTGCAAAACTTTACGCAGGTATTTAATGATCCCCATCTGCGTAGCCTCATTGATACCGCGTTGCACAACAACTACGACCTGCTCTCTGCAGCACAGCGGGTGGCTACTGCCCAGGCCAACCTGATGATGGCAAAAAATGCCTGGCTGCCATCGCTGAACCTTTCCCTGTCGGCCGGCGTAGATAAATATGCGGACTATACCCTCAACGGCGTAGGTAATTTTGATACGAACCTGTCGCCCAATATCAGCAAGGACCAACATATCCCCGGTCCAACGCCGGAGTACTTCGCAGGACTGAGAAGCAGCTGGGAAACAGACCTGTGGGGAAAACTGAAAAGCCAGCGCCAGGCTACCTATGCCCGCTTCCTTGGTAGTGAACAGGGACGGCGTTTGCTCACCACGCAAATTGTAGCAGGCGTTACCGGTCTGTATTATGAGCTCACAGCGATGGATAGTGAGCTGGCTATTATCCGGCGTAATATTAAATTACAGGAAGCCGCCGTTGCCACCGTGCACATACAGAAAGCGGGTGGCCGCGCTACAGAGCTGGCAGTACAGCAATTCACCGCACAGCTGCTGAGCACACAGGCGCTGGAATATGGCGTAAAGCAGGAAATTACCTCTCTTGAAAACCAGCTCAATGCCCTCCTGGGCAGGTTGCCACAGCCTGTTGAACGCAGTGCCGTAAAGGATACGCAGGCGCTGCCTGATGCGATTAAAAGAGGCATCCCTGCCAGTTTGCTGCTGCAACGCCCGGATATACAACGTGCAGAGCTGGAACTGGCCGCCACTAAAGCGGATGTTAAAGCTGCAAGGGCCGCCTTTTTACCGGGGCTTACCATTACCCCCTATGCAGGTTTTAATGCCTTCAAGGCAGGGTTGCTGTTCCAGTCGCCCGCTTCTATTGCATGGGGTGCCGTAGGCAATTTAACCGCGCCCATCTTCAATAAAAAACAGATAAAGGCACAATACAATATCAGTACTGCCAACGCATGGACGGCATTCTATGATTACCAGCAGGCCATTGTAAATGGTTACCAGGAAGTAGCTTCTGCCCTGAATAAAGTAGAGAACCAACAGGAAGCGTATTCGCTGAAAAGTAAAGAGGTGCTGGTATTACAGCAGGCGGTAGCTACTGCAAACGTGCTTTTTACAACAGGTTATGCCAACTACCTGGAAGTGATCACTGCACAGAAGAATGTGCTGGAAGCCGAACTGGCGTTGGTTACCACGCGGCGTAATGTATACCAGGGAATGGTATCCCTGTACAGGGCGTTGGGTGGCAATTAAAAAAGAAGAAGGAGCGTCTGTGAACGCTCCTTCTTCTTTTTATTTCTTTCGGTGTTTAAACAACCAGGGCATAAAGCCGGGCTCCACAAACATATTATCCCAGCTGTTGTGCCCTACCCCGGGATATTCCGTATATTTTACTACCGCGCCTGATGCTTTGAGTTTGTCAGCATAGGCCCTGGAAGCCTCCACAGGCACTATCTTGTCTTCTCCGCCGTGAAAGATCCACACCGGCACTTTTTTCGCAAAATTACCAGCCGCAGCCACGTTACCTGCGCCACAGATAGGAAATGCAGCAGCAAAAAGATCGGGCCGTTTCGTGATTTCATAGAACGTGCCCATTCCTCCAAGCGATAAACCGCCAATATATACACGTTGGATATCTATTTTTCCACTAGCCAGCAGGCTATCCAGTAACTGGTTGAGTAAAGCAGTGGGAGGCGTAGGAGCTCCATCCAGCGGGAAATCTGCCTGGATGACCTTACCGGTGCTGTCGCGCACAAATTTCATCGGCGCCCAGGTTTGATTATCCGGGCACTGCGGGAAAAGTACAAATGCAGGGTAGTTGGCGCGTATGGTATCCCGCAGGAACATAGTGCCTCCGTGCCGGAGCTGCGCCTCATTATCCCGGCCTCTTTCACCTGCCCCATGCAGGAAAACGACCAGCGGGTATTTTTTATGACGATTGTATTTAGCCGGCAACAGGAGGCGGTACCGCAGGGTATCACCATTACGGATAAACGATTCTTTACTGTATTGGGAAAGGCTATCCTGTGCAGTAGCTGCCAGGCCGCCGGAGAGCAAACAGGCAATGAGGAGTATTTTCAGGTAACGCATAACGGTGAAATTTATACCTAATATACTACCTCAAGATCAGTATTTCAGGGTAAAATGTTGTTTCACCTTAAAATCTTTCCTGAAAAATACCAGCCCTATAAAAAACAGGTCGATGGTCATGGTTACCTGCGGATGTTCCTGTATGGTATGCCAGGCTGCTTCCATACCCGGTGTCCAGTGAATATCGTCGAAGATAAAAACCGAATACTCATCCGCAAACTGCAGGCATTGCTCAAAATAGGCCAGTGTAGGCTCTTTGCGGTGATTGCCATCTATATACACCCAGTCGGGCAGCTGCATCTGCTTTAACACATCCGGTAAAACGGTGTCGAAGTTGCCGGTCACCTGCGTGATGTTTTTTATATGCAGCGCTTCAAAATTTTTGGCAGCCCTGGCCGCTATATTAGGGCAACCTTCAATGGTATAAATGCGGGCATGCGGGGCAGCCTTTGCCATATATGCCGTAGAGAGGCCCATAGAAGTGCCCAGTTCAAGGATACGGGCAGGCTGGAGGTATTGTATCAGCCGGTAGAATAACTGCCCGAATTTGGGCTGTTTTGCGGCATAGCGGGTGATGTCCCGCACGCGGCGCTCATTACCGGCCGATATCAGTGATCCTGCGCCCAGGTCGGTTACCTGCAGCGTTTCATTACTTTTCAGGAGTTGTTTACGCAACTGTTCTATTTCCCGGAAAGCGGGATGCTGTTTCTTATCCAGCAACACATCTTCTATCAGTGAAAATACAAAGGGAGAATGTACATCATGACGATTGCCCGAGGTAAAATAATACTTCAGGTATTTTCCGGCTAAATTATACTGTTGCGCTAAACCCACTGGCTGAATTATTTTTTAATAGATCTTTCCTTTTACAATGCCCCACATATGCAAACGATGCTGTACGGATACTCTCAATACGCCGAGACCGTAAATGGCGCTGCGTTTGAAATTGATACTGGAGGCCTCGTCGAAATATTTGGTAGGACAGGTAATCTCTGCAATATCGTATCCTTTCATAAATATCTGGGAAACCATTTCATTATCAAACACAAAATCGTCATTATCAGCCATATAGTTGATATTACGCAATACCTCCGATGAAAACGTCCGGTAACCTGTGTGATATTCGCTCAGCTTCTGACCAATCAGGATGTTTTGTGTTAATGTTAAGAAACGATTAAATATATATTTATACATCGGCATTCCCCCTTTCAGAGCGCCTTTTCCCAGGATCCTGGACCCGAAAACCACCGGGTATACATCATTGGCGATGATACTGCACATAGCAGTAATGAGCTTGGGCGTATATTGGTAATCGGGGTGCAGCATCACCACGATATCGGCGCCCAGCTCCAGTGCCTTGTTGTAACAGGATTTCTGGTTACCTCCGTAACCTTTGTTTTTGTCGTGACGTATCAGATGCTGAATCCCCAGCCGCTTGCCGACTTCAAGGGTATCGTCTCTGCTGGCATCATCTACCAGAACCACGTCGTCAACTATGTCAAAAGGGATTTCCCGGAATGTCTTTTCCAGTGTAAGTGCTGCGTTGTAGGCCGGTAATACAACCACTATCTTTTTGTTGTTAAGCATGAAAGTGGATCAAATTTGGCAGCAAAGGTAACTTACCTGCTGATAATTCAAAATATCTCCCGCAAATGCCCCGGATGCCACCTATCATGATTTAATTTTAACTGTTATTAATTATTTATCTTTGCGTGATGATGTTTTTGGCATCATATTTTCTTAAATTTTTGTTAACAAAAAGCAAAAACAACATGTTAAAACACCTACCAACGGAAATGAGGCATGATAAACGCTTGACCTGCAAGCCCGATGAGTCATTACCGTTAGTACGCCCGGCCCGGAAATTCCTGACCACCGGATGGATGAAAGTGCTACCAGCCCCCTTTGTTTTACTTTTTACTTTCCAGACAGCTTTTGCACAGGACCCGGAACTGAAAAGCACCACAGCGCCTGTAATCAAAACCCAGGATACTACTATCCGCAAACTGCTGGAAGATGTACAACGGATCACCGACAATGACAAACAAAACTCCACTGCCATACAGGCCCTTTTACAGGGAAAGGAAATAGATAATATCACCAAGTACGAACTGATAAAGAACAATATCATCAATGCCAGCGAAACATATTACCTGCTGAACAAAAAGATCATTGATCTGAAGTCCCGTACTACTACCAATAACCTCGACGTTTTCATTACCTCCCTGAATAACCCTGAAAGTAAAGCGTTGGGGTTTTCGCTGAGCGACCGCATCGTGGAACTGGTGGAAAAGATCATCCTGAAAAATAAAGGCGATAAAAGTGAGAAGAACTCCAAGATTGTGGAGTCTACCAAATCGATCATCAACAGCCCTATTTTCCAGAGCTTTACGTCCCTCACACCGCCACTGGCTATTGCCAATTCAGTGATGAACTTTCTTCACAGCGTGAGTGTGAATAATAAACAGATCAACCAGAAATCATTGCAGGAATTCGAAAAAGAGCTGAATAAATATGTGGTGTATTACACTGCATTGAATGATGCCAACCAGAAATTCGAATATGGGCTGAACTTTAATAAAGACCAGCTAAGCCTCCTGCAGGATAACCTGTTTGATCATCTTTCATTTACCGCTACTTCCCTTAAATTCCCTGCACCGCAGAAAGGCAACCAGGGCCTGAGTCAAACGATGAACGAATACTTCTTTGATTTCAAGAAAGAAAAAGTAGTGGATTACTTCGCTAAACTGGAAGAGAAATATACCAAAGGCAAACGGATCGATTACGAGTCCCTGCTGCGCGAAAATTCTTCCCTGAAAGAAGTAAATAACCAGCTGGAAGACCTGGTGCTGCAAACCAAGCGGTTTGAAAATCTTTACAACGAATATTTCACTTTGCTCGATTCCTATTATACCAAAGTAAACAACTCGCTGAAAATAGCGCAGGATAACGGCCTGGCGGATAAAAGCATTATCGATGCCAAGCAGGCGGAATTCAGGAACCTGAAAACAGAAGCTGTGGCGGAAATACAGGCTTCTATCAATATCAGGGAACTGTATAGCAACACAGAAAAGATTAAATACCGTTACAGGATATTTTAATTAAACGCATCTGTTATAAAGCAAATGACGGCAGGGAATATTTCTTTGCCGTCATTTGCTTTTATAGGATTTAACGTCTTCCTATAGATTTTATTTATACCTTTGTTTTCACAATCTCAGAGGAAATGACCACAGTTCAATTGGAGTACATCGTTGCGGTAGATACATACAGAAGCTTTGTAGTAGCAGCAGAAAAATGCTTTGTAACCCAGCCAACGCTGAGCATGCAGATACAGAAACTGGAAGATGAATTAGGCATTAAACTGTTCGACCGCAGCAAATTACCGGTAGTACCTACAGAAATAGGCGTATCCGTGGTAGCACAGGCCAGGATCATTATTAAAGAAAATGCCCGCATCCGGGAGATCATTGCAGATCAGAAAAAAGAAGTACAGGGGAACCTTAAAGTTGGGATCATCCCTACCCTGGCGCCTTACCTGCTTCCCCGTATACTCACGGGTTTCATGAAAAAATATCCAAAAGTACGGCTGGAGATATGGGAATATCCTACAGAACAAATTATGCAGCAACTGAAGCAGGAACTACTGGATTGCGGTTTACTGGCTACTCCCCTGCACAATCCCCACCTGGAAGAGCATCCTTTATTTTATGAATCATTCGTAGTATATGCTGCTAAAACCAATTCCCTGTATGAGAAAAAAATAGTGAAAGCAGAAGACCTGGACATCAAAGATGTGTGGCTGCTGAATGAAGGCCATTGTATGCGCAACCAGGTGCTGAATATCTGCAAGGATAAGTTCACCATGGGCGATAACAAGAACCTGGAATACAATACCGGCAGTGTGGAAACGCTGAAAAGAATGGTAGATATCAATGAAGGCTATACGATTTTACCGGAGTTGTCGCTACAGGACCTTTCCACCCGGCAGTTGAATATGGTACGCTATTTCAAAGCCCCGGAGCCGGTAAGGGAGATCAGTTTGGTAACCCACCGTCATTTTATCAAACAGGCGTTGATAGAGGCTTTTAAGAAAGAGATCCTGGCGCATGTTCCTGATAAAATGAAAGCGCAGAAAAATAAGAAGGTGATTGAAATTATAACAGAGTAAGGAAGATAAAGAAGCAACGGGCCGGTAATGATACATTACCGGCCCGTTGCTTCTTTATGCTTTATGCTTTTTGCTTTATGCTTTCGCAGGAGTATAATACTTCATTGCTTCCGGCATCAGCTGTTGTAATTTCTGAACGCGGGTAGCGTCGCTTGGGTGAGTGCTCAGGAATTCAGGTGGTTTCTGGCCCTTGCTCATATTGGCCATGCGCTGCCAGAAAGGAATGGATTCCTGTGGATTGTACCCAGCCATAGCCATGAATATTACGCCCAGGTGATCAGCTTCCAGCTCATTACCGCGGGAAAAAGCCAGGGTACCTAAGTTACCGCCAATCCCGAATGCCTGGTTGAAAATATTTACTGCTGTGGGGTTTCTGTTTAACGCTACAGAACCTGCTACCTGGATTCCCTGCATTACCAGGCCCTGGCTCATACGCTCGTTACCATGGCGGGCAATGGCGTGTGCAATTTCATGCCCCATTACACAGGCAAGCGCAGTTTCGTTTTGTGTTACCGGCAGCAAACCGGTATATACCACCACTTTACCACCTGGCATGCACCAGGCATTCACTTCTTTACTGTCTACCAGGTTAAATTCCCATTTATAGCTGGATATTTCACTACCCATGTTATTCTGGTTCATGTACCTGGTTACCGCGTTCGCAATACGCTGGCCCACCCTTTTTACCATTTCGGCATCTTTACTGGTAGTTTGCGATACTACTTTGTTTTCAGATAAAAACGACTGGTACTGCTGCAGGGCCATAGATTGCATGGTGCTTTCAGGAACGAGGTTCAACTGGCTACGGCCGGTGATGGGTACACGCGAACAGGCCGCCAATGCAAGGCTTGCAGTAAAGAATAAGACATACTTTTTCATGGGAGCATTAATTTAAATATGCGTGAAACGCAAAAAGCACAAAGCAAAAAGCATGCACATTTTATGGCTATCGCTTTTTGCTTCCTGCTTTAATAATATAACTATAACTAGTTCTTGTCCTTTTTGTTTTTAAACAGCGGAACTTTACTTTCCACTCCTTTCAGCAGCCGCGTGATATTCTTCTGGTGGGTTAATACCACCATTAAAGCAACAGCTATGGCAAATATGCGATAAAAAATTTCAGGTTCGTTGAAGATATAGAGGATCAGTATGGGGAAAGCGATACTGGCAATGATAGAGCTGAGAGACACATACCTTGTCAGGAAAAGGATCATTAAAAAGACTCCTACACAGCATAAGGCTACCAGTGGCTGGATAGCCAGCACCAGTCCAAACAGGGTAGCAATTCCTTTACCGCCCTTGAAGTTTGCCCAGATAGGAAATATATGACCTACCACTGCAGCGAGCCCCAGACCGATCTGGAGGTTTACCAGCTGTGTAAGATGCTCAGGATCAAGATAATAAGGAGCCAGGTAAGCCAAACGTACAGCTAATACGCCTTTCAGCATATCTACCACCATTACAAAAGTACCCGCTTTCGGACCAAGCACCCTGAAAGTATTGGTGGCGCCGGCATTGCCGCTGCCATACTCCCGGATATCCATACCAAAAACGCCTTTACTCACCCAAACAGCCGTAGGAACAGATCCTACCAGATAAGCACAAATAAGCAATAAAATTTCTACCATCACTACAAGTTAGGAATGCTAAGATAACAAATTCTGTGTTAAAATAGAGAGAATATTAGAAAAGATTGTAACACAAAAGTTGGATTATCAACACTGTTTATATGTAACTTTTATTTATTTTACTTCCGGTACATAAAACCGGAGCGCCAGCCAGTTGTCTTTTTCTATTCTTCCTTCCCTGGTAAATCCTGCCGAAACTGCTGCCGCAGTAATGTTTTCTTCATCGGTAGGTAAAATGCCACTCAATAGTAATTTGCCCCCCGGTACCAGTAACCGGTACATATCTCCCATAAATTTCATTAAAATGTTATAGTTGATATTTGCCAGCAATATATCGTATTTTCCGGTAATCGCGTCAAGATTGTCTGCCTGCCATACTTTTACTTTGCTCATTCCGTTAGCGGCGATGTTTTCCAGCGTATTATTTACAGACCATTCGTCGTAATCGATGGCATCTATCGCTGCAGCTCCCATCATTTCCGCCAGTATAGCCAGGATACCGGTGCCTGTACCAAAATCAAACACCCTTTTGCCTTTAAATTCCAGCTGCTCCATGAGCTTTATCATAGAGGCGGTGGTAGCATGGTGCCCGGTACCAAAAGCCATTTTGGGGGTAATAATAATTTCATGTACGGGCTGCGGATCAAACGGCGGGTGGAACTCTGCCCGGATTCCGCAAAAGCTGTCCACCTGCACCGGCTGAAAATTACTTTCCCATACCGCATTCCAGTTAACCGGCAGTATGGTTTCTTTCGTATAGGTAACCCCGTGAGCTGTCAGCTGCTCCTCCAATGCCGCCTCATCAAAATCGGTGGCAGGAATATAGGCGATCAGCGCATCCTGCTGTTCTTCAAACCCTTCATACTTCAGTTCAGACAATTGTGCGATCAGCAGGTCTGTTTGTGCCGCTGCGGCACGGATGGTAATGGCAATGTAGGACATAGGCCGCAAAGATAGCTATTAGCGGGTAGCTTTCAGCGTTTATGGCAAGGATGTTCATTGCTTCCTGATATCAAAAATCATTATATTTGTTTTTTAAATCATATCAAATATCCTATGAAAGCACTGTTTCTCCTGCTTACCGGCATGGCCTTGTCGCTGCCCGGAATAGCCCAGGTAATCAAAGTACGGCCTCCTGAACCTATCACAGATTCTATCATCTATCAAACCGAAAATGTAACACTGATTTTCGACAGGAAACATCTCACGGAATACATGACGACCATGGATTCCACGCTCCGCAACAGTAAGTACAGCAATAAAGTGTTTAACAGCGTGCAGTTTGCACACCTGAATGCCATAGATATGGGCAATCATTTCCGTAAGGCATACTGTTACCTGGAAGATACTGCCAATAAGGATTTCAGCTACAGTACCGGCAAAATGAATATGCTATGGGCGGAAGATGGCGGTATTATGCTGCCCTATGTGGAAGAAATAATGCCGGACCTGCTGGCCGCGGGTGAGGTAAGGGTAATAGACAGAAGTACAAAGGCGATACAAGCGGCCTATAAAATGATTGCCGAGCCTGTTGATGGCAATAACTACCGTGTATTCCGCCTGAACAGCGGGCGGGAGATCTTCAGGGAAAGCACATTCCGGGTAGAACAACTTACGAGGAGATAAAAACGGATCCATCATAAAATAGAAAAGCAGTCACCTGGGTGACTGCTTTCTTTTTGTATTTAATTCCAGTTATCTGCTAGCTATAACAGCGCCTATTCGGCATCAAAGGTGGGCTCCTGTGGTTTTTCAGGACCTGCGTTGTAGTTTCCGCCGCCACGGTTACCATCGCGGTTGAAATCACGCCTGTCGCCGCCACCGCGCCTGTCATCACCGCCACGCCTGTCGTCACGGGGACCGCGTCTGTCGCCACGATCACCACGGTCACCACGATCGCGGAAATCGCCTCTGTCGCCACGCTCTTCGCGTTCAGGTCTTTCCACATAACCTTCCGGTTTAGGCATGAGCACTTTGCGGCTCAGTTTAAACTTACCGGTTTTAGGATCAGTACCTGTCAGTTTTACTTTCACTTTTTCGCCTTCTGAGAGCACACCTTCCATTGTTTCCAGGCGTTTCCAGGATACTTCGGAAATGTGGAGCAAGCCTTGTTTACCAGGCATAAACTCAACAAAAGCGCCATAAGGCATGATGGATTTTACAACAGATTCATATACTTCACCTACTTCAGGTACAGCAATGATTCCTTTCACCCATGCCACTGCTTTATCGAGGCCTTCTTTCTGGGCAGAGAAGATGCTAACTTCACCGGTTTCACCAACTTCTTCGATGTTGATGGTAGTACCGGTTTCGCGTTGGATCTCCTGTATAATTTTACCACCGGGTCCGATCACAGCGCCGATAAATTCACGGTCAATGATGATCTTTTCCATGCGTGGTGCATGTGGTTTTGGTTCAGGACGGGCAGCAGGCACTACTTCGTACATGGCTTCCACGATATGCAGGCGGCCTTTCTTGGCCTGGGCCAGTGCAGAGCGCATTACATCCATGCTTAAGCCATCCACTTTGATATCCATCTGGATACCCACAATACCATCGCGGGTACCGGTTACTTTAAAGTCCATATCGCCCAGGTGGTCTTCATCACCGAGGATATCGGTTAATACCGCCCATTTGCCGTCGGAAGCGCGGGAAATAAGTCCCATTGCCACGCCGGAAACATGTTTTGGAATAGGTACACCAGCGTCCATCAGTGCCAGGGAGCCGGCACATACGGTAGCCATGGAGGAAGAACCGTTTGATTCGAGGATATCAGAAACCACCCTTACAGTGTAGGCGTAGTCGCTGCCTGGCATCATTTGCTTCAGGGAGCGCATAGCCAGGTTACCATGTCCTACTTCACGACGGCCGGGGCCGCGCATCATTTTCACTTCACCTGTAGAGAACGGAGGGAAATTGTAATGCAGGATAAATTTAGAGTAGTTGGAAACAGCCGCGCTTTCGATCAGCAGTTCATCTTCCGGGGTACCCAGTGTAACAGTGGTCAGGGACTGTGTTTCACCGCGGGTAAACAGGGCAGAGCCGTGAGGGGAAGGCAGGATATCAGTTTCCATTGCCAGCGGACGTACCTGGTCCAGCGAACGGCCATCGAGGCGAACGGATTCGTCCAGGATCATGTTGCGGATCACTTCTTTTTCCAGGTCGTGCAGGTATTCTTTTACCAGTGGCTGGTCTTCTTCCGGTAATTCACCCAGGTGCTCTTTCAGTTCCTCGCCGATAGCTGCAAATGCATCGCTGCGATCGTGCTTGGCGGAAGCTGATTTGGCTACCTTGTAAATTTTATCTTTTGCAAAAGCTTCTACTTTTGCTTTCAGTTCTTCGTTCTGATGAGGTTGTGCGTATTCACGTTTGCCGGTTACACCTTTCAGGTCACGCAGTTGTTCCTGAGCCTTTACCTGCACCCTGATAGCAGCGTGTGCTGCTTCAATAGCAAGGATCAGGTCTTCTTCCTGGCACTCTTTACTTTCACCTTCCACCATCATGATGTTCTTATCGGTAGCACCAATAATGAAGTCCATGTCGGCTTTGGCCAGTTCAGTACGGTTAGGGTTGATCACCATTTTGCCATCGATACGGGCTACGCGCACTTCGGAAATGATTTCCTGGATGGGCACGTCGGAAACAGCCAGGGCAGCAGATGCAGCCAGGCAGGCCAGGGCATCGGGCATTACTTCGGGATCAGATGAAATCAGGGTAACGAGTACCTGTACTTCGCAGAAATAATTATCGGGAAACAGGGGACGCAGGGCGCGGTCAATCAAACGGGAAATAAGTACCTCGGAATCAGACAACCGGCCTTCACGTTTGAAAAAGGAACCAGGGATACGGCCGGCAGAGGCGAATTTTTCCTGGTAATCAACAGTAAGGGGAAAGAAAGACTGGCCTGGTTTGGGTTCTTTATTTGCTACCACAGTGGCCAGCAATATTGAGTTCCCTAAACGCACCGTTACCGCGCCATCAGCCTGACGGGCCAACTTGCCGGTTTCGATGGTCACTATACGACCGTCTCCTATATCGAATTTCACTGAAATAGGTGTCAGATTCATAATAAAGTGAGGATTAATTAGATAACGTTATCCATTTCAAAATCATCCGGATAACAAAACGTATACATACAAAAAAACTATTCCCAACCATATAAGTTGGGAATAGCGCTATAATTAAGTCATGGTTATTTCCTGATACCTAACTTCT
The DNA here is from genome assembly GCF_036569185.1 of Chitinophaga sp. Classification (GTDB taxonomy): domain Bacteria; phylum Bacteroidota; class Bacteroidia; order Chitinophagales; family Chitinophagaceae; genus Chitinophaga. The sequence continues at coordinate 3,079 of NZ_DATCRD010000036.1, read as the reverse complement.
CAATGAGGGCACGATAGCCTGTGAGGTTGGTTTTAGATAAGTAGGAAAGCAAACGCTTTCTCTGGCCAACCATCTTCATCAAACCACGATGGGTAGAAAAATCTTTTTTGTTTTGTTTCAGGTGACCGGAAATGCTGTTGATACGCTCAGTCAGCAGCGCGATTTGTGCTTCCACAGAGCCTGTATTTTTTTCGCTTCCACCAAATTCCTTAAAAATATTGGCTTTCTTTTCAACAGTTAAGTAAGACATCTTTAAAAATAATAAGTAATAATAATGTTTTTTGTCGCTATTTTTCCGGTGCAAAGGTAGTTCAAAAAATAGGAATTACCAATTAACCGGAAATTAATAATAAATGAGGAATAATGTATATCTGTAAAATTTTCTTTCTCAACAACTCCTAAGAAGAAAAATTAACAGCTGCATTATCCGTTACATGCCCGTTTTCTGTACGGAGTACTCTCGACGGGAATTTCTGCAATACAATATAATCGTGGGTAGCCATCACAATGGCAGTGCCTTCCCGGCAGATACGGAACAACAGCTGCATAATACCATCAGACGTTTCAGGATCCAGGTTACCCGTAGGCTCATCCGCCAGGATCAGCTTCGGCGAATTCAGCATAGCCCGGGCAATATCCACACGCTGCTGCTCTCCTCCTGATAACTCATACGGCATTTTAAAACCTTTGGTTCCCAATCCCACTTTTTCAAGCACATCTGTGATCTTGTTTTCCATTTCCTTGGGATCCTGCCAGCCGGTAGCCCGGAGCGCAAATTTCAGGTTATCATGCACGTTGCGGTCGGTTAATAACTGAAAATCCTGGAACACTACCCCCAGATTCCGGCGAAGATACGGCACTTTTTTCCAATCCATCTTCTTCAAATCAAAACCTACCACCTGCCCTGTGCCATCATTTAAAGGTAAATCTCCATACAATGTTTTTAACAAACTGGATTTCCCGGTACCGGTTTTACCAATGAGATACACAAACTCACCCTTATTTACCGTGATGTTCACATCACCTAATATCAATGAATGGCCCTGGTATATACTGGCATTTGTTAATTGTATGATAGGTTGTTCAGGCGTCATGTCCTTTCTGTTTTTTACGGTCTGTACGGACAAAAATAACTAATTAAAAAATAACTCGTTGTGATAATATGTCAAATATCCATCTCTTTAAAACTAAAAAAATAGTTGTCAAACTAAATAATTAGTTATAACTTGGTTTCATAACCGAGACATATGAAACAGCTCACCAAAGCAGAAGAACAGATCATGCAGGCCCTCTGGGAAACAGGGCCCGCCTTTGTAAAGGATATCATTGAAGTAATGCCGGAGCCCAAACCGCATTACAACACGGTATCCACCCTGGTTAAAATCCTGATCGAAAAAGGATTTGTGGACTTTAAAGCCTACGGTAAATCACACCAGTATTTTGCGCTGATCACCAAAGACGCTTACAGCCATAAAACGGTGAACAACATCGTAAAAGGTTATTTCGACGGTTCCTTCAGTAACATGGTGTCCTTTTTTGTAAAAGAAAAAGAGCTGAGCATTGCTGAACTGGAGAAACTGGTACAAAAAATTAAAGCAGCCCAAAAACCATGACCATGACAGTCCTGCTCACCTATCTTTCCAAAGTGATCATCTGTTCCGCCGTTTTATATGGCTACTATTATCTTGCCCTGCGCAACAACCGTTTCCACCAGTGGAACCGGTACTACCTGGTGCTGATCACCCTGGTATCACTGCTTACGCCCCTCCTGCAGATCCCTTTGCCTGGCCGGGCACAGGAATCATCCAGGGTGCTGTCGTATACCGCGCGTATAGTGGATCTCCGCGAAACCGTCATACCGGCTAGTCCCGGGATCAGTTCCGGCGCCATACTCAATACACTGTACATTATTGTAATTAGCTTACTGCTGACCAGGATACTGGTAAGCCTTTTCCGGATCAGAAATCTCATTCGCCGCAGCCAGGTACAGGACATCCCTCCTTACCGGTTTGTGAAACACCAGGATATCAAAGCGCCTTTTTCTTTCTTCCACTATATTTTCTGGGATCATCATACTTCCCTGAATTCGCCCGAAGGGCAACAGATATTTAAACACGAGCTGGTGCACCTGCAGGAGAAACACAGCGCCGATAAGCTTTTCATGGAACTGGTTACCGCAGTGTGCTGGATCAATCCTTTCTTTCACCTGATAAAAAGGGAACTGGCGCTGGTACATGAATTCCTGGCCGATAAAAAAGCAGCGGGAGAAGAAATAGCCGGCTATGCCCAAACCATCCTGCAGATGGCCTTTCAAAGCAAACAATTCAGTATTACGAACGACTTTTTTCACCCGCCAATAAAAAGAAGAATCCTTATGCTGACACAATTCCATACACCCAGGTTCAGTTACCTCCGGCGCATCATGGTGCTGCCGCTGGCCGCATTCATTTTTTGTTCCCTTGCTTTTGTGGCCGATAAGCGCCCGTCCGCCATTCCGGCGCTTACCGCCACTACCACCGTTACTACTGTTCCTTCCCCCGCAGTTGTGATAGATACCACACCTGTTAAAAAAACGCCTAAAGCGAAAGACGGCGTATATACTTTCGTAGAGCAGCCCCCTTCTTTTCAGGGAGGCGAAGAGGCGCTGGCAAAATATCTTTCTAAAAATATCCGGTATCCTAAGGCTGCAGTAGATAAAAAAGTATCCGGTACCGTGTTTATACAATTTGTTGTAGATGAAAATGGTTATATCAAAGATGCGCATGCCATTGGAAAAAATCCGGGCTTTGGTCTTACCGAAGAAGGTGTGCATGTGGTAAAGGCAATGCCGCAATGGATACCCGGCAAACACCAGGGCAAAACAGTTGCCGTCCAGTTTAACCTGCCCATCCGGTTTACACTGGACGAGGGAAAACAAATACCGCCACCGCCACCGCCCGCTCCCTCCGGTGAAACCATTACTTTCCGCCAGGACAACAACAATGAAGTATTCACCTTCGTTGAACAGCCACCACAGTTCCCGGGAGGAGAAGATGCACTGGCACGCTATCTCAATAAAAATATCCGCTATCCCGAAGAG
>NZ_DATCRD010000035.1:0-7141 GCF_036569185.1 Chitinophaga sp. | reverse complement strand
CCTTTACTGTTGGTCACTTTCCATTGCGTACCTTCCGGTAACTGCACCCACTCTTCGCGGGGTTGTGCGGTAGTGTTCAATACACGGATATAGGTGGTGTGTTGATTATTTTTTTGTAAGATGTTATCGCTTACGGAAAGGGTATTATCTGTCCAGCGCTGTACTTTATCGATCCATGTATCGCCTTCGCGGCCATTGTAAGGTACAATCCAGCAATCGTGGTGCTGAGCCAGCAGCAAGGTTTTCCAGGCAGTATCGAGTTGTTGCTGCGGCCATGCTGCCTTATCACAAAGCATAGTGATGGCCGCATACTTTTCTGCGCTTATCAATTTATTCTCCGCAGCTCTCACCTGTTGTGCAATACGTTGCAATACCTGCGCGCCCCATACCAGGCTTACCTGGATATCTTCCTGGCTTACTTTCCATATGGGCGTATTGCTGTGATTGGCTATATTGCTGATATAATTCCGCCACGTTTCGTATTTCGCATGTTGTTTCAGCCAGGGACCATTGCGCCAGCCGGCATCCTGCAGGCACATGCCCACGGGATTTGCAATACCTGCGGCCCGTGCGGAGCGTATATATTCCCGGCTGTTATTCCAGGCGGTAGTTTGCCAGGTGGAATTAGGCAGTAGGGCTTCTGAACTATAGCGGGGCACGGTGAGCAGCTGGCTACCATCGGGGCCCTGCCATTGCACCAGTTCACCACCAAAGGCACGGGGCTGGCTACCACCGGGGGCCTGCAGTCCACTCCCAAACGCCCGGGTGTAGCCGCCCCAGCAGGTATTGGGATTTTTCAGCGAGGCATATTTAAAGCCAAATGAACGCAGTACCTGCGGTAACGCGCTGGTAAAGCAGGGCTCTTCACTTGAGTAGGTAGTGAATTCAGCGCCGGGGAAATGTTCTCTCAATTTCTGTATACCGTAACTGAACTGGCGTATCATGCTTTCACCGGAACCCGTATACAAATAGCTCTGGCCATAAGCGGGGTTTACATATTCAATGCGACCGCCGGCCGACTGATCCGCAAACATTTTTTTGAAAGCCGCATACGCCTCCGGCTCCTCTGTCTTCACCCTGTCCCAGGTTTCGGGCTCTATTTCCAGGTTAATTTTCCAGTAAGGGTTTGCCTGCAGCTGGCTGGTTATAAACTGCGTATACCCATGGGGGTAATGCCCATAAATACCGCCGTGATAACCATCAATAAAGTAGTGCTCCTGGGCAAAAGATGCCTGTGCCGCAGCGGTGAGTAAAGCCGCCAGGCAAATATTCTTCAGTTTCATGCTGTTGTTAAAGGGCCAAGTCCGGGTTTTTCTGAACTTCAGCTAATGGTAATGGAAATTGAAAATCTGTTTCTTCGAAGCTTCGCAGGTGATTAGGGGCTTTGTACCCAACCAGGCTGGTCATACTGCCACGCGCCACATCAAAGGCTTTGCGGGTACGCAGCATATCATACCATGCCTGGAATTCAAAACAAAGTTCCCAGTATCTTTCCTTAAGAATATCATCTGTTGTTAAAGCAGTTGGTTTAGGCGCCGCGGGAAATGCCCGGTGGCGTACTGCATAAAATGCATCGATCGCGGTAGCATCTGACGTAGTGCCGCCATCCACCACGCTCTTTGCTTCTGCGCACAGCAGCAATATATCTGCATAACGTATCAGCGGAAAATTGGCGCCTGAGCGGCCGGTCTTCTCTGCTTCATCATCCCAGAACTTGAAAACATAAGGATCCGGGAAGAAAACGGTTTCCGCAGGATTGCCGTAGCGTGCGTGCCTGGTATAGAAAAAAACCTGTTCCTGTTTACGTTCATCGTTCGCTGCAAATGAATTATAAAATGCAGTGGTTGGCGCCATTGCCCCGCCGTAGGCCGATTGTATGGAAATGGGCTGACTGGGATATGGCAGGTATGCCCAGTGGATGTTGCTCACCGCCACGGTAGGATGGCGTTGCAGCATAAAGATGTGTTCCCTGGTATTTTGTACTACCGGGTTACGCAGATCGCTGTATTGTTCAAACAGGGAAAACTGGTGACTGTCTATCACCTCCATTGCCTTATCGTAGGCCAGCTGGTAATAAGGTTTTCCTTTCTGCAAGGGATAACCGGCCATGGTAATGTACACCTTTGCGAGTAACGATTTCACTGCGCCCAGGCTTACATGCCCGCTTGGGTCTATCCATGGAAGACCTGCGTTTTCAGCTGCTTTCAGGTCTTTAACGATCTGTTCATACACTGCCTCTTTGGGAGAGCGGCGTATTTTTATATCATTGATATCTTTGGTAGTAGTGAGTTTCAGGGGAATGTCGCCAAAAAGCCTTACTGCCTGGAAGTAATACCATGCCCGCAGGAAATACGCTTCACCGAGGTATCGCTGTTTTGTTATTTCATCTACTACAGAAGTAATACTTACGTTTTCAATTACGCTGTTACAATTCTCCACGGGATAATAGGTAGCGTTCCACCATCCCTGCAATCTGGAGTTGGCGTTATCGAGCCGGTCTAACCGCAGGAACTGGTCGTCTTCAAACCCTGAAGGCCGTGGCCTGCGACTGTACCCGGTGATATATTCCAGCGAATACACAGGGCTTACCGCCACGCCGATGTTGATCACAAAGGGAGTAGCAAGGCCGTCGTATGTGCCGTTCACCGCAGCGCTCACCTGTTCCGGCGTTTTATAGTAATGCGACTGGTTAAGAGAACCGGAGGGCTCTTCTTCCAGGAATTTGTTACAGGAAGAAACCAGTAGTATCATCCCCAACAGCATCAATTGTTTCATATTTCAATTCCTTTTCAGAATGTAACATTCAGTGTAAACGAAAGCGTTTTTGCTTTCGGGTACTGGTACAGATCCACCCCCTGGTTAAAGTCGCCATCAAATGAAGAGGCTTCAGGATCGTACCCTTTATATTTTGTGAACAGGAAATAGTTTTCCGCACTGGCGGTGATCACGGCAGATTTGATGTGATACCGTGCGAGCCAGTCTTCCTTCAGCCGGTACGCCAATGCAATATTGCGTATGCGGAGGAAAGTGCCTTTTTCTATATAGTAACTGTCCATTTCATTATCAAGCCCGTCCTGCGGCAGCCGAAGCGCGGCATTCATACCACCCTGATGTTGCGGCGTCCATGCGTTGAGCAGGTTGCTGTAACTGTTGGTAGTGGGCGCAGCGCTTTCCATGATCATCCTGGTAAAGTTTGCCAGGCTATGGCCATAGATCGTTTGCAGATCTACCAGCAGTGAAAAACTTTTGTAGGTAAAAGTATTACTCATGCTTGCTTCAAAATCGGGCATGCCGTTGCCAAGTACGGTACGGTCGTTGGCATCTTTCACCTTATTGTTATTCAGATCTGCATACTTCAGGTCCCCGGGCTTTTTGCCATAGGTAGCCGCTTCCGCAGCTTCATCTGTTCCCCAGGTGCCCAGGCGTTGGTAGCCGTAAAATTCATTCAGCGGCCGGCCTTCCATGATACGGCCCGCCCAGGGATACATGATATCCCCGTTCAGTTCCAGTACACGGGAGCGGTTCATGGAATAGATCAGCGAGGTATTCCAGGAGAATTGTTTGCGCCGGATATTGTTGGTGACCAGCGATAGCTCCAGTCCCCTGTTACGAATGGAACCGATGTTATCATACACCCCTTCATAACCGGTGGTGGCGGGCATCAGCCGGTAATACAGCAGGTCTTTGGTTACACGGTTATACACATCGCCGGTGAACTGCACCCTGTTATCGAAAAGGGAAACATCCAATCCAATATTCAGCTGGTGGGCTTTTTCCCATTTAAGATTCCTGTTGCCCAGCGCGTCCAGTGTAACTGCCGGCGCCACCTGGCCGTTGAATGCCACCTGGCTGCTTCTCAGCTTGTCCTGCGTTACATAATCACCAATATCTGCATTGCCCACAATGCCATAGCTGCCACGTATCTTCAGGTCGCTGATGCTGTGCACATCGCGTAAAAACGGTTCTGAAGATAAACGCCATGCCCCTGAGAAGCTGGGGAAATAGCCGTATACGTTATTCGCCCCGAAGCGCGACGAGCCATCTGCCCGGAAAGAAAACCCGAACAGGTAACGGCTGTCGTAATCGTAATTGAACCGCATATAATACGAGTTCATGGCCGTATTACTTGTGCCCGATTCCGGTCGTTGCGGCACCAGTCCTGTTTGCAGGCTGTTGTAAGAAAAGAAATCATCAAAGAAACCTTCACTTCCCGCCTTGGTGCTCATATTCCCGAAATAGTACCAGCTGGCGCCGCCAACAGCTGTGAGCTTGTGTTTACCATACTGGTTGTTCCAGGTAATGTAATCCTCTGTGGTCCAGGAACCTGAGTTGCCATTTGTACGTGTAGCCACTCCCTGTTGTGTATCCGAATACCCGCGGATATCACGACCGGAATAATACAGGTTGTAGGTAGCGCCGGTTTGCCCGCTCAGCCCTGCGGTAATATGCAGTTTGCTGTTCAGCCGGATGGTAGTTACCAGGTTGCCCATGGTATATGTTTTTCCGGCTACCGATTTTACTTCCCGCATGAGCCGCACCGGGTTTTCAGAATCCTCCGCACCGGGATAATCCCCTTTGCGGGAATAGGTGCCATCCGCATACTGCACCGGGAGGAAGGGCAGGAACTCATAGATCTGCCTCACCGCATTCAGCCCGAATGTATTGATGTCTACATTATTTTGTTTTGACGCCCCGCTGTTGATCACCGCCTGTACATGCAGCCATTTGGACACATCCCAGCCCAGATTGATAAACCCGTTCACCTGCCGGGAATAGCTGTTGATAAGAATGCCCTGCTGATCGTTGTAGGAAAGATTGACCAGGGCGGAGAAGCCATCCTTACCGGCCGACAGCGACAGGGAATGCTCATGCGACACCGCCAGGCGGCTTGCCTCCTCCTGCCAGTCGGTGTTATATTTCGGAGAGCCATCTGCATTAAACAATTCGTTCTTCCGCACAAACTGCCACGACGGATCCAGGTGAGGCGCCGTGCGACCGGGCAGGTATTCATATTCCCGTTTAAACATTTCCAGCGCCTGGCTGGCATCCATCAGTTTTACTTTCCGGGCCAGCGTACCAAAGCTCACGGTATTACGGAACGAAATAGCCGGGCTGCTTTTTGTACCTTTCCTGGTGGTGATCACAATCACCCCGTTTGATCCTCTTGCCCCGTAAATCGCAGAGGCAGCAGCATCTTTCAGCACATCCACCGAGGCTACGATGTTGGGATCAATGATCAGCGGATCAGCCCCCACTATGCCATCTACCACATACAGCGGACCGTTGTAGGCGTTGATAGAGCCGGTGCCTCTTATTTTTACAATGGGATTGCCACCTGGCTTACCGGAATTCATCATCACGCTTACCCCGGCTACTTTCCCGGCCAGTCCCTGCATCAGGTTCATGGTAGTAGGGCGTTCCTTTATGGCATCGCCGCTTACCGTACCGATGGCGGTGGTAAGTTTTTCTTTGCTGGAAGTACCGTAACCGATCACCACCACCTCCTTGAGAGAGGAGTATCGTGGTGAAAGCGACACATACAACATATTCACTCTCTCCACCGGCACTTCCTGTTCCCCGAAACCGGGAAGGGCAAAGCGCAGCGTATCTCCCTGCTCAGCGTGGATACTGAAGGTGCCATCCGCATCCGTCATCAAACGGGATAGCGCACCTTTCCGCATCACGTATACGCCGGGCAAAGGGTTGCCGTTGGTATCAGTTACCCTGCCCGTTAATACCGAGGCCTGGCTGGCAGGCTGCGGCTCTTTCCGTGTGATCAGGATGTTCCTGCCACGTATTTCATATTGCAATCCTGCAGGCAGGAGTTTCAGCACCTGTTCCACGGAAATATTTCTTTTATTAACCGTTACTTTTCCGCTTTTTGTGATTTCGGAGGGGCTGTATACAAACCTGAACGTAGTAGCGGCTTCCACCTGTTCAAACACTTTATCGAGCGTTTCGCCGGTCACATGAACCTCTGCCACGGTGCGTTTCAGCTCTTCTGTTATGGCAGATTGCGCAGCGATGCGCGGCGGGTACAGGCAACACAATACCAGCACCAGGCAGGCAAGCCACCCGGGCACCATGTGCAGGCACTCCGCTGTTTTCACTTTCATAACCCGAATTTATCACGCCCTAAGGCTAACCCCATCCGTTTTTATTTATTTGGTTGTTCCTTTTTATATACCAGGTATTCGTTGCTGCCCGGCTCCTGCCGGTAGCTGCACCCATAAATTTCACATAGCATGCCCAGCACGTTCTTAAACGGCACGTTGGCATCGAACCGGGCAGTGATCAATGAGTTGGCAATCTGTTCACTGGAAAACCGGATCCGTACATTGTACCGGCGTTCCAGTTTATAGGCGATATCGCGGAACAGGGCTTTTTTAAAGATCAGCTGTCCCTGTGTCCAGGCGCTGGCATCTGCAGCGGCAATATCATTCTTTTCCAGTTGACCTGTGGTTGCATGGTAAACCGCCTGCTGGTTGGCAACAAGCGTGGTAGTATTATTTCCATTGTTGCCTACAGCTATTTTACCACTGGCTACGGTTACGGTTACTTTTGCCGCCGGCGTATAGGCGTCGATGTTAAAGCTGGTGCCCAATACATTCACTTCCAGTTTACCGGCGTGCACAATAAATGGTTCGTTCTGGCGGGAGGTTACTTCAAAATACCCTTCTCCCTCCAGCCATATTTCCCGGGCTTTATGTTCATCATATTTTACCTTACTGTCTACATTCAGCCATACCAGGCTACCATCCGGCAGGGTGATCTTTTTAATGCCGTTCCCCCCCGTTTGCTCCGCTACCATTGCCTTTGCTATTTCGCGCGGTGCACTGTGCTCACGGGCCAGGTAAAAACCTCCCGCGGCAATGATCAAAGCCACCGTAGCGGCCACCAGCCAGCGAACAGACCTATGGCTCACCTTCATCCGCGGCGCAGCATCCTCCACCTGGCGGCTGATGCGCAGGAAGATCAGTTGCTCCAGCGCGGTGCGTTGCTCCGGGCTGAATTGAGAAGTGAGGCCCGGATCATTTTCGAAAGACCTGTACCAATTATCCACCTCACTGATCTCCTGATCAGTGGCGGTACCTTCCAGGTATTTATCCAATAATTCTTTTAACCGGGTGTTATTCATATC
>NZ_DATCRD010000034.1:0-45405 GCF_036569185.1 Chitinophaga sp. | reverse complement strand
CCTGAATACCAGTATCAGGAAACAACCGTTCCAGGCAGGTCTTCACAGGTTGGTGGAGTTGGCGCCGGTTGACCGCCAGTAATTAAACTCTATTGTACTAATATCAAAACATTCAAAAAATGAAACCGATTTATCAAATGCTGATGGCAGCTCTCTTAAGCATACCAGCTGTAACCGGCATAAAAGCCCAGACAAAAATGAAACCTGAACAAGCAAAGTCGCATGAACTGGAAGTAGTAAATCAACTGACTACTTCAGCAGCCGTTGTCAATATGCCTGTATCCCAACTGCTGAACGCGCCGGGCAATGAGGCATTGAAAGCTTTTTTCTTTACACCGGTGAAGGAAAAAACACTGCAGGGAAAGAAAATCGCCGTGATAGCAGCGGATGGTTTTGAGGAAATCGAATTAACAGGCCCTGTCTGGTATTTCAGGCAATTGGGAGCCAGCGTCGATATTGTATCGCCTAAGTTTAATCCCGCCCCGGCGAGATACGGGTTGAGCTACCCGGAAATGTCAAAAACACATATCATGGCTATTCAATACCTGCAACCTGTAGGATGGATCAAATTTGACCATACAGCCGACCAGGTAAAGGTGAGCGATTATGATGCGGTATTTATTCCCGGTGGCGCATGGAACCCCGATAATCTTCGCTATGATAAAGACGTGATCAAATTCATCCGGGACTTCAACCAATCGGGAAAGCTGATCGCGGCCATTTGTCATGCGCCGGTGGTATTGGCATCGGCTGATATCCTGAAAGGAAGGAAGTTAACGGGTTACTGGAATATCCAGGTTGATTTGAAAAATGCCGGTGGAACTGTAACTGATGAACCCGTGGTTACTGATGGCAATCTCATTACCAGCAGGCACCCGATAGATGTAGCCGATTTTTCAAGAGCCGTGGAAGATTGGTTGGTTAAAAAATGAGTGAGCAGGGCAGTCGCCAAAAGCCTTCGGATAATATCCGGAGGCTTTTTTTATGGAGATAATCGTGTTACCCACCATTGAAATGCTGACCTGTTGGGTTAAGTATACAGCACCTTATGCTAAATCTGCCGGAAGAAATTTTCGATCCTTTGCTGCATTTCCAGGTTGTTATTACCAATGTTTTCATGACCGCGCCCTTTGTAAATGAAAAGCCCGATATCAGCTTCTTTACCTGCATCTTTCATGGCATTCCGTAGCAGCTCTCCCTGCGCAGGTGGCGTAATATTATCCTGATCTCCGAAGTGGGCTTGTATTTCAGGGAGATGATTACAGAAATAGAGCGGCGAAGCAGCCAGCAATTTTTTCCTGGTTTCTTCCAATGTAGCACTACCATTTATCAGTGCATCCAGGAACTGGAATTTATAGGTAGGGTCATGCTGATTCGCTGCTGTCAGCGCCAGCAGATCGGCAGGGAAGGCAACCGCTGCGGCCAGTTTTACCCGTTGGTCCCGTTCCGCCATCAAAAGCGCCACTGTTCCTCCTCTGCTGCCGCCTTGTGTCATTACTTTGGAAGTATCTGCTTCCTTAAAGGTTTTTCCCACCGCATTCAGACAGGCAATAGCATCGTCTGTTGCACCGTCAAAGGCATCATTCCTTTGTCCTTCTGAAACAGGCGTTTTATATTCCACGCCGTTGACTGAAAGGCTTAAAGACTGTCCTTTCAGTGCGGGAACCACATATACAAACGGGAGCGTATCGGTAGCTGAAGAAGAGATTTGGATACTTTGACGACTAACAGCATCGTTCAGGGAAAATCCGGCTATATAGAGTCGGACTGGCAGCGTTTTTTGCGTAGTTGGTACCAACACGCCTGCATATTGCTTACTGCCGGATGCCCGGAAGGAAATGATGACAAGACGAAGCTTGTTATCTATTACATGCGTTGCTTCGGTGGTGATGTTCCGGGGAGACAGATCTCTTGCCTGCCACGCAGCTTGTACCGCATCCAGTTCTTCCTTTGTGGGTGGTGCAAACAGGGCGCTTTTATCAATACCGGCCAGGGGATCCTTTTTCCTGCAGGCGCAGCAAAGCATCAGCAACCCTAGCAATACTGTTATATAGGCTTTGATCATAAAGAAGCATCGTTTGTTTACTAAGATATCTTATTGCTATAGCTATTTATTGTATGATAGATTGATTTAACATATTATTTGCAATTTGATTGACAAAATCAGCATGGCAGAAAGTTTAGGATCCCGGGTGCGCGCCTGCAAAGAAAAAGGGACAAGCCAGTAACTGATTTGTCCCTTTTTCCTTTGCACAACGGATGTAAAAACACAACATTTATGCAGGCTCATAAGTAAGTTCTACAACCCCTGATCTGTAAACATTGGTACCTGTTAACTTCAACCCAATCCGCTCTTTTAAATCTTCAAACAAAGGTTTGCCACTTCCCAGCACCACGGGGTGCACAGACATTTTATATACATCAATCAACCCTAAATGAATAAATGTTTTTATAAGGTTGGCCCCTCCGTACAGCCAAATATCTTTCCCGGGTTGTTCTTTAATGGCGGTTACTTTTTCTGCTATGTGGGAACTGATGAAAGTAGCTTTGTCGTCCTGCCTGTTCTGGCTTGAAAAAACAAATTTATTTTTAGCGTGTATACTTTGCCACATCGCTTTTTCTGCCGGGGGTGTATTTTCATCCGGTTGAAAATTTCCCCAGGCATCATAGCTCACCCTGCCGTAAAACATCGTATCTATACCTGACAGGAAAGCATCAAAATTCATATCATCGTCCATGATGCACCAGTCGATTTCCCCGTTGGGGCCCTCTATAAATCCATCTAAACTAACTGCTAAATTTAAAATTACTTTTCTCATGTAAATCTATTTTTCAGCAAAGTTAAATGATGTGCGATGTTCATGTTTTGGAAAAATGCGACAAAATCAAAGCTGGGAAGGTGCAAGCCCGGTGTTTCTTTTTATTTCGCTGGTAAGATGTGAGTGATCGTAAAATCCGCATTCAAAAGCAATGTCTGATAAACTGCGTTCTTCAGCAGATTTTTTTATTATGGCTAATGCGTGCTGGAAGCGGACAATATTGGAATACTCTTTTGGCGTAAGACCTATATGGACTTTAAAGCTTCTTTCCAGCTGCCTTACTGTGGTATGGTTTCTTCTGGCAATTTCATGAATGCTGAGCTGACCGTTGGCGTGATGAATGTCTTCTATAACAGGTTGAAGCGGCTTATGCTTATTTTCAATGCTGTCAATAAAAAAGCGGTTGAGATAATTAAAAGGATCTTTGATGATTTTATCAACATTAAACGCGCGCGCATGATCAAATTCAACGGTGCTGTTTGTTATTTCAGCCTGGGATACATAGTTACAGAGGTTTGAAAAAGAACCCGGTTTTATGCACACGCCTAATAAATGTGTATCAGCACCGATAAAGCTATCCTTAAAGGAAGTCATAGCGCCCACAAGATACGTTTTACCATATGCCATAGTAAGGGCGCCGTTATCGGTTATACAGTTATCTCCTAAATTTATCACCAGCCCCGGGCACCCGTCAGGAAAGTTTCTTTCCCATTGTCCGTCCTTATCTTCTCCCTTTAATTCCCAGAATGAATGAATAAAAGGCGCTAACTCCGGGCAAGGTTTTATTTCTTTATGCTTCATGGGTTACGTGATGTAAGTTTGTTAGCAGTAATGATCCTGCCGCTTTTATGAGCACACAAAATACGCGAAAACCTCCTAAAGGAACCAGGTGACTTTTGTTTATTTTATAAGCGGTAGTAAATTTGTTTAGGGAGATATTAATCTGCATACTAAATCAGCATAATACGAACATGGATAATAAAGCAATACTGGAAAAGGCCAATGCGGCGGTCGCTGCCGGCGACAACGAAGGGTTCCTGTTGCATTGCACCGATGATACAGTGTGGACATTTGTAGGCGATACAACATTACGGGGAAAAGAAGCTGTCCGGCAATATATGGCAAAGGCGTATGTGACGCCTCCAAAGTTCATCGTCGACCACCTGATCGCAGAAGGTGAATTTGTTACGGCGGTTGGCAGCATCAGCATGGAAGATGAAACCGGCAAAATGATTGATTATGCTTACTGTGATGTATGGCGCTTTCGCGATGGTAAGATGGCTGAATTAAAGGCTTTTGTTATTGAGCGCCCTTCAAAATAAAACAACCGGTAAGGATTTATTTCCCCGCGTATTCCAGGAATGTTTTTACGGCGGCAGCAAAGCGTTGGGGTTGGTCTATATGAAGACTATGACCAGCGCCAGGGATCTGTTCAACCTGCAGGCGGGGATTAAGGTGTTGGAGCTCTTCTGCAACAGCGGGTGTAACCACGCCTTTATCGCCAAACAGGAGGAGGGCAGGGATATCCATGCTGCTCACCAGTTGTTTGTAACCGGGGTTGGGCGGCGTAAGCACATCGAAGGCGCTCATGCTGGTTTGAAGCCGGGCACGGGCAAATAGCTCAATGGTTTCCTGCGAGCGGTCCGGGTGCCGGGTACGGGCTGCCGCCATCACTTCTTCCAGTGACAGCTGAAGTATTTTCCGGTGCTGATCGGCAACATCACTATCGCGCACTTCCCGCTGCACTTCCTGATCTGCCGTGTCCGCGGGCATCCGGCATAATTACATCGTATTCATTTTCGAGGGCGCGGGCCAAATCTGTCCAGCACAGGCCATTGGTCATTAGTCCATGCAGCAGGATTAAAGGCGGTTTGTTACCCCCGGTTCTTGTATAGTGCAGGCTGATCTTATTTGTTTCGCAGAAGGCGGTTTTCCAGTTGGTCATTTGTTTATTCTCCCTGTAGTAAAAAATCCTGGTAAAGTTAATCTTATTATCGGGTTGTAAAGTATTGCATCTACCTGAAAGCAGGTATATTTGCTTCCCCATATCCCAGTATGCGCCGGATTTGCGGAATAACCTATTTTTGTGTTGTTTGATAAACTATAAGAACTATGCTTTTTCAATTTCGTAAATCGGTCCTGATTCCCGCTGCATTGCTGCTGTTAACCGCTATTGGAGGCAAGAGCCAGGCGCAGGAAAAATTCGACAGTAAGCTGCTGAAGAATGGAAAATATACGCTTGGCTGTTACAGTGTAAATGGCAGCGATGAAACGGCGATCGGTACTTTTACCATTGGTATTAACACTACCAGCGATAAACTGGCATTAACTACGGTGATGGCGCTTACCGGTATGGAAGAGTGGAAAGATACCTCTATATCCAATCTTAACGACTTTAAACCTGTTTACCGGGCATCGCACAGCACTTTGAAAGACATGGTGCTGCACTTTGGCAACAACGTTACCGGTTATTATGTAGATAAGAAAACAGGTGAGAAAACGCAGATCAAAGAAGCCGGTAACCAATATTTCATAGACAGCTATACCTATCCGTTCATCCTGTCGTTGCTGCCGCTGTCGTCCGGCTACAGCACCGATCTGCCGGTATATGAGTACAAGCCCACCAATACAGCAAACCTGAAGAAAGCTGTTGTAGAGGAAGTGAAGAACAGCACCTGGATCAGTAAATTCACCGGTAAGCACGATGTATGGGAAGTGACGGTGGTGGAACCTTCTACGGATGAACGATCTGTTTCCTATATTGATAAGAAAACCCGCCGGCTGTGGCAGATAGACATGTGGGCCAACGGGCAGCAGATCAGGATGGTGGATCTGGAAACAGATTTCAACTCCATCAAAGCGCCCTTTGATAAAGATGCTACTATGAAAATGGTGAAAGGTGGTAAGGCTATCATTTCCGGGCAGGTATTTGCCCGCGATTTCGATGATAATGGTACCATATGGGCCAAAATGCAGGTGATGAATATCCAGGCCAAACAGGTGGCCCCCCGCGGTACACAGGTGATCCTCATCCCTTACAACGATTACTTCAAGGAATGGATCAAAACAAATGACTCACAACGTAAAAAGGGCAGGGAAGGTATTGCGCTGCTCGATGAAGCGGCCCAGTGCATCAAAACCACCAGGGTGTATGATGATGCAGGGCATTTCGAATTTGTAAACCTCATGCCCGGTGAATACCTGTTATATACCGAGTTTAGTTACGACCATTCCTACACCCAAACTGAAGTGGTGGGTTATACCGATCACTATATCAATGGTATGTTCCAGGGTACCAGCGCCAATACGGTGAACAGGAACTACAGCACCGGCGCCGGCGCGGTAGTGAAAAAGGTTGTAACAGTGAGTAAACCGGATGAAAAAGTGGACGTGAAACTTAAGAAAACACGCGCCTGAGTATATAATTTTTTAAAAAGCCGCATACCTGAATTGAAGTGTATGCGGCTTTTTTTATGGTTTAACGGCCATCCCGTTTATTCCTCCTACTATATCTTTCAGAGTTACCGGTTTGCCATTTTTCCAGTAGGTGGCTTTACCATCCAGGTAACCGGCCAGGTACACATCATTTCCTGCAACAGCCATGGTTTTGACCCCGGCGCCCGCGGCCTCATCGCCACTGGTAAGCCGCACAGCTACGCCATTTTTCCAGTAAACAACAATATTGGCGCCTGCCTCGTTCCTGTCGATACCTGCCACATGAACGTCATTGCCGGAAACGGCAATCGCATTTGCCCGGCAACCACCGGGAAGAATAACAGGCGACCCGTTTTTCCAATACATGGCGGTTTCTTTTCCATCGGCATTCACTTCAAACCCCGCCACATAAATATCATTGCCGGATATGGCAATGGCGGCGGCTTCCGCGCTTCTTTTACCATCGGTTAGCGCCTGGGGCTCCCCGTTCTTCCAACAGGTGGCCACATATTCCCCTTCCTCATTGGGTCTGTAACCGGCTATATAAACATCGTTCCCGCTGGTGGAAATAGCAGCTAATTTTGTGTCTTCCCCCAAAGCGGCGGCCTTCCCATTTTTCCAGTATACGGCCTGCTTCCCGTTGTTGCCAATCACATGTACATCCTGACCGGATACACTAATGCCGACGGCTTTTGCATAAGTCTCCCCATTGGTAAGGGTTACTGCCTGCCGGTTTTTCCAGTAGGTAGCAACGGGCTCTCCGGCGGCGTTGTCCTGGTACCCCGCTACATACTCATCATTGCCGGATATAACAATGGCTAATGCTCCCGCATTGGTTTTGCCATCTGTGAGCCGCAGTATTTCACCATTTTTCCAGTAGGTGAGGCCGGGTTCTTTACCTGAATAGTCGTCATATACAAAGAGTAGCGAGGGGCCAGACTGGGCCCGGAGCATGCAGCTGACGGCCAGTAATAATAACAACGGACCTGTGAATCGTTTAATTTTCCTGATCATTCTTTACTTTTTGTTGATGTTGGGTTTGGGAGAAATGAGTCGCCCCGGGGTTACCCGGATATTCAAAGATAACCGGCTGGCGCGGTTCTTCATATCTTCGGGCGACTACAGTCTTACTACAACTCCTGTTACCGGTGACTACAAAACGTCTACTGAACAGCATTTTTATGGCGCTGTACCAGGAGAATGGCAGGAATACCCCCGGAGAATTTCGCGAATAGCCACCCTATATGACCTGCTTATGGGTTATTTTTGAGGAGTATCCAAAAGAAAACTTTTAGTTTATGAAGACAAAAAAAATCTGGGCCAATTTCGGTGTAGAAGATCTGGCGCGAACCACTGATTTCTATAAACGACTTGGATTTAAACAAAACGGGGCATCGGATCAGCTGACCAGCTTTTTCTTTGGAGAGGAAAATTTTGTAATCCATTTCTTTTTGAAGAACATGCTGAAGAGCGCCATGAACGGGCCAATAACTGATACAAAAACGGGGAATGAAATCATATTCACCCTTTCCGCTGATACTAAGGAAGAGGTTACCAGCTGGGAGAAAGAAGTGAGAGAGGCCGGGGGAAGCATCGTTTCCCGGCAGGAAGAATCCAGGGACGGGTATAATGGTTTTGTATTTGCAGATCCTGATGGGCATAAGTTTAATGTATTCCAGATGTAGTGTTACAAACGCAAACAATGAATAAAGAAAGTTTAGTGCAGTTTATTCAGCAGGTATTGCCAATGAGCCGGGATAAGGCAGGGCAGGTGGTGGAGAAATTCCAACCAATGAGATTTGAAAAAAACGAATATATGCTGGAAGCAGGTAAAGTTTGCTATGAATCTCATTTTATAGAGAAGGGTATTATCAGGTCTTTTACATTTGACGTGAATGGCAACGAGGTGACCACTGCATTTTACCCGGAAAACACTTTTACCAACGATCTCCTTTCTTTCTTTAAGAGAAGCCCCGCAAAAGAATATCTGCAGGCAGTTACCGCCTGTGAAACCTGGTACATTACTTATGAAGACATGCAGGCCAGTTTCCACGCTATCCCGGAGTTTCGTGAGTTCGGCCGGCTGAACATAGTGAACCAGTACAGCACACTGAAAGAAAGGATGTTGTCGATGTTGCAGGAAACGGCGGAACAACGGTACAGCCACCTGGTAAATTCAAGCCCGGGCATCTTTCAAAGCGTACCTTTAAAATACATCGCTTCTTACCTCGGTATCACTGATACATCGCTGAGCAGGATAAGGAAGGAGTTTGCCAGAAAAACGGCCAGCTACTGATTTCTTGTCATTTGCTAAGCGCAAGCTGGCACATTTAATTTTCCTTTGTCTTATTAAAACAACGGGTCAAATGGAAAATCATGTATCGGGTATGCCTCTTTGGGCTATCCTGCTATTTATTGTAAGCTTTCTTTATTCAATTTTCTTTATTACCAAACCGGTAAAACAGGCGGCGCTTACTGCCGGTATCGCTCCAGGGAAATCACGGAACATCCGGGTGGGTATTTTTTGCTTTTACATGGTTTATCTCGTTTATGTTTCGGTGTTTTCTTTAAAAGGAGTGTTTGATGTAGATGCCATACCGCCTAAAGTAATGATCTGGGGCGGTTTACCACTGCTTGTTATCCTGTTTGGATTTACCGGCAATACGAAATTATTTAAAACACTACTGCGGTCCGCTACATTGGAATCATTAATTGCCGTGCACGTATTCCGGGTGCTTGGTATATTTTTCATCCTTCTGTATTGCTATCATCTTCTTCCGGCAAGGTTTGCTTTTGCCGCCGGCCTGGGAGATATTATCACCGCTATCCTGGCGCTGCCGGTAGCGAGGATGGTGACGAAGGGAAGCCCGGGACGCTTTACCGCCGTTTATGCCTGGAATATCCTGGGCATTATCGACATCATTGACCTGCTGGTGATAGCGGTTATGACAGGCGCCAATGGAAATCTGCGGGAAATGACTATATTCCCGTTTGTATGGTTCCCGGCCTTTGCCCCGGCAACTATCTTGTTTTTACATACAGCGGTGTTCAGGAAATTACACCAGCTGAAGAAAGCAGGAAATATCCGCTAACATTGGAAAACCACGAATGAAATGAATTCACAGGAAAAAGTATTAAGCTGTTACAACCAGGTAGCCGGCGATTATGCCGCTGAGCGGTGGGATGAACTGTCTAAAAAACATTTTGACCGGTTGTTGTTGAAGGAGTTTGCATTTGTTAATAAAGATAAAGGGCTATGCGCCGACTTTGGCTGCGGTCCGGGGCAAACCACCAGGTTCCTCTACGACCATGGCGTAGAGAACATTGTTGGCGTTGATTTGTCGCCTGCTATGGTGGATACCGCGGGGAAACTTTCTCCCCGGATTAAGTTTGAGACCGGCGATCTGCTCCATATCAGTTATCCATCCGGGCATCTTGGAAGTGCGGTGGCATTTTACGCCATCGTACATTTTACCAGTAACCAGGTCAGGAAATGTTTTGAAGAGATAAACAGGGTCTTGAAAACAGGAGGAGATTTTTTATTTTCCTTTCATGTGGGCGATGAAATTGTTCATTTTGATAAGGCGCACGACAAAGAAATAGATGTTGACCTGTTCTTTTTTAAAACAGAGGATATCATTGCATTACTCGATGAAACGGGTTTTAATATCATTGACGCCATAGAAAGACGCCCTTATGAAGAAGTGGAGTATCAAAGCAGGAGGGCTTATATCTGGGCGGAAAAAAAATAAAAGGAACGGTGAAGACCAGCTTCACCGTTCGCCATATATACCTATCTGTTAAAGCTGTATTGTTCTTCCGTTACCTGTTCCAGCCAATCCACCACTTTACCGTCCAGGTTTTCCTGTATGGCAATATGGCTCATGCCCACGGTGGCGGAAGCGCCATGCCAGTGTTTTTCGTTTGCTTCAAACCATACAATATCACCAGGGTGCACTTCTTCCACAGGACCGCCTTCACGTTGCACCCAGCCCAGGCCTGATGTAATGATAATGGTCTGGCCAAGCGGATGGGTATGCCAGGCCGTTCTTGCTCCCGGTTCAAAAGTGACCGTTGCAGCGGCGGCGCGGCGTGTATTGTTAGGGTCGAACAAAGGGTCTATACGCACAGCCCCGCTGAACCAGTCGGCAGGTCCTTTAACAGATGCTTTGGTACCTGTTCTTGTTATTTCCATCTCAGGAAGTTTTTAAAGAATTCATATCTATCACAAAGCGATACTTTACATCGCCCTTCAGCAAACGTTCATAGGCTTCATTGATTTCCTGGATATTGATCATTTCAATATCGGCGGTGATATTATGCTGTCCGCAGAAATCCAGCATTTCCTGGGTTTCTGCGATGCCGCCAATCATTGACCCTGCAAAGCTTTTACGGCCTACGATCAAACTGAAAGCGGCTACGGGCAGCGGGTATTCGGGAGCGCCTACCAAAGCCAGGGAACCGTCTACCCGGAGGAGGTTCAGATAAGCGTTGATATCATGTTCTGCAGAAACGGCGTCAAGGATAAAGTGCAGTTTGCCGCGGTAAGCCTGCATTTGCTTTTCATCTTTGGATAGTACTACTTCATCTGCACCTAAGCGTTTGGCTTCGGCAAATTTTGATGCGGAAGTGGTAAACGCTACCACATGCGCGCCCATTGCTTTGGCTATTTTAATGCCCATGTGGCCCAATCCGCCAATGCCCACAATGCCTACTTTTTTACCCGGGCCTACATTCCAGTGGCGCAGGGGAGAGTAGGTGGTGATGCCTGCACAAAGCAGCGGCGCCGCGGCTGCCGGATCAAGGTTTTCGGGGATATGCAGTATGAAGTTCTCATCTACCACAACGCTTTCTGAGTACCCGCCATAAGTGGGCGTACCCAGGTGTTTGTCCGGCGAATTATAAGTTTGGGTAGCACCGGGCTCGCAGAACTGTTCCAGGCCTTCTTTACAATACTGGCATTCACGGCAGGAGTCGACCAGGCAGCCTACACCCACAACGTCTCCCACTTTGAATTTGGTAACATGATCGCCTACGCTTACCACCCTGCCCACAATTTCATGGCCCGGTACACAGGGGTACACGGTAAAATGCCATTCATTACGGGCGGTATGCAGATCAGAGTGGCAAACCCCGCAATACAGGATATCAATTTCCACGTCGTGCGGAGTTGTTTTTCTCCGTTTGATATTGAGCGTATTCAAAGGCGCATCGGCAGCAGGCGTGCCATAGGCTTTTACTTGTGTTGTACTCATATTTTTTTTCTTGAAGGTAAGTTAACGTGTTTAACAAAAAGAATAGCTTATTGGTTCCCGGCTTTCAGCTTTCCGGAAATATTTTTCATAGCGCAAAGGTAGGGCGGCCCGTTTTTCGCCGGTTATGATTATCAAACCAATGATTAAGAATTTCAAACTTCCAGCGTGCGGAGTGAAGAGGG
Source organism: Chitinophaga sp. (assembly GCF_036569185.1). Taxonomy (GTDB): domain Bacteria; phylum Bacteroidota; class Bacteroidia; order Chitinophagales; family Chitinophagaceae; genus Chitinophaga. Next base: position 33,714 of record NZ_DATCRD010000034.1, on the reverse strand, counting down.
ATTGGTGCCGGTGATCCGTTTAAAGTAATTATTAAAATAGCTGGGGTATTCAAAACCAAGCGCATAGGCAATATCAGCCACGTTCCAGTCGGTATGCTGCAGCAGGGCTTTTGCTTCGCTGATGATCCGCTCGGAAATATGCGTGGTGGTTGATTTGCCGGTCACTGTTTTTATCATGCGGTTGAGGTAATTGACATGCAGGGCAAGGTTTTGCGCATAGTCCTGTGCTGTTTTTAACTGAAGGGGCTTATCAGGGCTTTCGATGGGGAATTGTCTTTCCAGCAGTTCAAGGAAAACAGCTGAGATCCGGTTGGCGGCGTTCTTATGCTGGTCAAAGTTCCCGGAGGGTTGTAATTTCATGGCCTCATGCAGGATCAGGTTGATGTAATTGCGGATCAGGTTATCCTTAAAGGTGTAACCGCTTTGCTGTTCCTCGATCATTTTCTCGAAAATGGTATTCAGAAAGATCCGTTGCTCCTCTGTGATGGTTAATATAGGCGTACCGCCAATTTTGAAGAAAGGCGACTGCTGCAGGATCTCCGTACGTTCAGAAGCGTTGAGGAATTCCTCTGAAAAAAGACAGGCATAGCCTTTATAGGTGGTGGAGATGGTTTCCCAGGAGTAGGGGATGTGTGGGTTCCCGAAAAAGAGGACCGTACCTTCCGCCTGGAAGCTCCTGTCGGCGTAATGAATAATACTTTTACCGGTGGTCAGGCAAATCTTATAAAAATCCTTGCGGCTGTAAAAACGTGTAGCATTGCTGTCACTTTCAACCTGGAAGGCATTAAATCCTTTCAGCCGCAGATCGTTATTGAATGCTGATAAGGAACGTACCTGGCTTTTTTTCATCTCCCAAAGTTAAGAAAATCAAAACAAAGAGGAAATGGCTCTTTATTTCCGGGGTAACAACAAACACCTGCCGTTAATTTTATGGCAGATCTTTTTTCTCACTTTTAATCAGTTTCCCGTTCCTGTCATACCATTTCCACACACCATAAGACTTTGGTTCGCATTCATAGCATTCTTCCTGGAAAGAGAGTGTTTTGCGGCGGCCATTGGAATAATAGGTCGTAATTGTTTTTCGGGTGATGATGTCATGGCAGCCGGTGTTACTTTTCCCTTTGTGCTGATAGGAAATGGTTTCCGCCAGTTTCCCGGAAGCATCAAACAGGCTGTCTGTGCCCACTGGTACGCCGCAACCATTATAGTTACCCTGGTGGGTCACCTGTTTCAGACGGCCGTTGTCATAATAGCTTTTGTGCGTAGTTACCTGGGCGTTGCTACCGGTAAAGCGAAGCAAGGCCGTTGCTGTTATTAATAATATGCGGATCATCTGCGGAATTTAAATCAAGATGATGACATGGTTTGTAAAAGTAAGATAGTTAAAATTCCGGAGAGTGATGATCAGTTAAACGACTGCCGGAATTCCAGGGGAGATTGATGGGTTTTTATTTTAAATAATTTACTGAAAGACTGGGGATGCTCAAAGCCCAGCTCATAAGCAATTTCACTGACTGTTAAACCGGTGGTCGACAGTTTTTCCTTGGCTTTCTCTATCAGCTTTTCATGGATATGTTGTTGTGCATTCTGTCCGGTCAGTGAACGTAGCATATCGCTCAGGTAGCGTGGGGAAAGATGTAATTGCGAGGCCAGAAATTCAACGGTAGGCAATCCTTTATTCAGGGCATGTGCTGTTTCAAAGTAATCGTTCAGCAGCTGTTCCATTTTCGACAGGAGATCATTATTCACCGCCTTCCGGGTGATGAACTGACGTTTATAGAACCGGTTACTGAAGTTGAGTAATACTTCTATATAAGATATCATTACATCCTGGCTGAAATCATCTATGGGGTTGTTCAGCTCCCTGGTGATGTGGTCCAGCACTTCCATAATGGTTACTCTTTCCTTCTCAGAAAGATGCAGGGCTTCATTGGCTTCGTAAGAAAAGAAGCCATAATTTTTTATGGTTTTGCCTAACGGGTAATTGCGGATAAAGTCCGGGTGGATCAGCAATGTAGCGCCATAAAATTCCTGGTCGCCGATAATGGAAATGACCTGATGAGGAGCGGTGAATACCAGTCCGCCCTCATCATAATCATAATATCCCTGCCCGTACCCGATCCTTCCGTTTTGTAATTTCTTATATGATATTTTGTAAAAGCTGAGCAGGAATGTTTCCGGTAACTGATCAATGGCCACGGCAATTTTTGTGTTGTCGATCAGGCTTATCAGCGGGTGCTGCGGACCGGGCAATCCCAGCATGCGATGCAACCCGGTGATGGAGTCAATTTTAAAAGGAACAGAAGGATGCTTTTTCATGTTGCTGAGTTAAGCTGTTACAAACCTAATACATTTTTGCCCATCTCTATCCTGAAGGCTTCGTTGCCGATTTCCAGGCGTCTTGCATATAAAGACTGCGCATCCTGGCCGGCTACATAGCGTACCTGGTTTTTGCCATCTGTGGCGGCTTCATATACAACGGCGGCTATTTGTTCTGCCGTTGAAAAATTATCCACATCAAAAAGCGCCCAGAGTTTTTTAGTAGCATCGTCATAGGCAGGATGTGTAGGAGCATCGATGGAGCGGCCGGCAAAGTCGGTAGCAATACCGCCCGGCGCCACAGTTTTAACGCCTATATTAAACAGTCCCAATTCAAAGGAGAGGCTTTCGCTCCAGCCTTCCAGGGCAAACTTGGTAGCGTGATATACAGAGCCCAGGGGAAAAGCAAACAGTCCGCCCATAGAGGTAGTGGTAATAAACAAGCCGCTTTTTTTCTCCCGGAAATAGGGGATGAACGCCTGGGTTACCCGGAGCACTCCCAGCAGGTTGGTATTTAACTGTTTTATGATCTGCTCATCGCTGAAGGCCTCCATAGGGCCTACCAGGCCATAACCGGCATTATTGAATACCACGTCTACACCTGATTGTATGGCTTTCTGAATGGTGTTGTTTATCTGTTCGGGGTTGGTGACATCCAGTGGCAAAAGGGTTACATTGTCCAGCCCTGATAATTCCGTTTCCTTTTCCGGCTGGCGCATGGTGGCTATCACTGCCCATCCTTTCTGCTGGAATAATTTAGCGGTTGCTTTGCCTAAACCGGTAGAAGCGCCGGTAATAAAGATCGTTTTCATGTTGTTCATTTTTATAACACAAAAATCGACCAGGGGGAGTTTTGCTACGTTGCCATATTGAAGATGCTTGTAGCCAAAATGACGGATGGGGTGTTAGCTGCCCAGCCCCTGTAAAAATCCGTTGAGGTCATCATCTTTATCCAGTCCCAGTTTCTGTTTGATCCGGTAACGGCTCATTCTCACACTTTTTGCTTCAATATTCATCAGCTGGGCGATCTGGCGGGTATCCATTTTAAGATAGAGATAGGCGCAGAGTTTCAGATCCAGTAAGGTAAGTTTTCTCTGGGCCTTATCATTGATGAGGTTAAAAAAATCGGGGTGCACCTGCTGGATTTGCAGCTTGGCATGTTCAAAGTCGTTGTCGATCACCATCTGTTCCTTCAGGATCTTTTGCATATTGACGGCGTCGCCTTCTGTGAGCTTGTTCCGGATGCTTTGCAGGGTTTGATTTTTGTGCTCCAGTTGCAGCACATTGGCCATTACTTCTTTTTTCAGCTGCTGCTGTTGGGTGGCCAGCAGCTGTTGCTCTGCCCGGAGCCTTGCATGTTCTTCCTTTTCCAGCCTCACCTGCATTTCCGACTCGTGCTTTTCCAGCTCCAGTTGTTTCTCCCGTTGAAGTGAAAGACGCAACCTGAAATGGTAGGAGCGGAACATGAATATCAGTCCCAGGAAGGAGGCTACGGCAATGCAGGCGTATAGATAATTCTGCATGGTGCGACTTTTTTCCTTTTCCTTCAGGATCTGCATTTCATTGTTTTTCTTTTCCGTTTCGTATTGTATCTCCAGCTTTTGGGTGTTGAGCGCCTGTTGCTGATTGAAGATCTTGTTGTTGTAAAGGGTGGCTTCTTTCTGGTATTCCAGCGCTTTCTGGTAGTTGCCGCTTTGCTCGTAGAAGCCGGAGAGCGACTGCACCACGTTGATCATCGTATAATAGTAAGGGGGATTGGCGGCTTTTATTACTTCATATGCCTCCAGCAGGTAGCTTTCCGCCTGCGCTGTATTGCCTTCCCGTTTGGCAAATTCGCTTAGTATACCCAGGCTGCTGGCAAATACGTCTTCGCTGTTGCCGGCATTTTTTAATACGGCCCTCGCTGCACCGGCATAGTGGATGGCCTGGGCCTTTGCCCCCGGATCATCGGACGGGAAATATTTCAGGTAGGTGTTGGCAATGTTTATACAGGCAATAGCATAGGTGTTATTGGCCACCCTGCCCGGAAATTGCTGGTACAGTGCTACCGGTTTGTTCAGGTAAAGCATTATGCTGTCCAGTTCCAGCTTGTTTTTGGTGGCATTGTATTTATACTCATGGGCTACCGACAAGGCCGTATAGCAATTGCTCAGGAGGTTGTAGTCACGCGTCTTAAGGGCGTTTTCTGTAGCAGCCCTGGCATAATAGTCCACCTTTTCTTCATTATTCCAGCCTGAATACACCACGTACAGCTGGTATAATATCTTAGCGGCAATGTAGGGATCCGGCTCCTTGTCCAGTTGCCTGAGCCCCAGCTGGCAGTATTTCACCATATCGTCTGAATTATCCAGGGTTTTGTACAATAACACCTTAGCGTAACAGGCATATGCCATGGCGATGGGGTCGGGAACCGTTTGCGCAATGGTAAATACGGAATCCACTGCTTTTTTCAGGTCGGCATATTGTTGCAGGTTGAATTTGATATTTGCCAGCATGGCATAAGCCCTGGTCGCTTCCCGGTAATCCCGGTGCTTCAGGGATATTGTAACACTTTGCCTGGCCGCAGCCGCCGCCAGGGTATAATTTTTACCCGCCCGGTATATTTCCGCCAGCTGGTTAAGGAGGGCCGGTTTCTCCTGCTCATTAACTGCCGGATCGGCTATTACGGATTGCAGGCTGTCGGCCAGCGGAATTTGTGCAGATGCCTTCGAAAACCAGCCGCACATACAAAGAAGTATACAAACAAATGGCAGATATGGTATTGATTTCATGCGGGCAAATTACTACAAATCGCTAAAAGTAAACTGGTAAAAGTTGTTGAAGATGTAATTGTTGGTATTTATAAAATATTAATAATGAGATGATTGAAAATGTTGTAGTCATATTGTAGACGCTATATGTAGTCGGGGTAGTCGTTTTGTAGCATAGACGGATGCCGGATTCACAATTGTTCCTCCCAAATTTGCTGAGGCAATAACGCCAAACGAAAAACCTTGAATCCATGAACAGCAAAACGCTATCTATTTTGTCGTATGTAACCCTTATCGGATGGTTGATCGCTTACTTCTCCGGAAAAGAGAAATCAGACAGCCTGCTCAGGTATCACCTGAAACAATCACTTGGCCTTGCCATTGTAAGCATTGTGCTCAATATTGCTTTGAGCGTTATAGCGCACCTGGTACCGGCACTCTCTTTCCTGGGCCTGGTAGGATATGTTATCCTCATTTTCTGGGTATTGGGTATCATCAATGCCGCTAACCAGGCAGAAAAACCAGTACCGGTAATAGGGAAAGTATTCGAAGATAAATTTGACTTTATCAATTAACGGAAAGTGAGCCACCTTCCTTTTATATAACCATATTAGAATTACCACATGCAGTCGCTCCAGTATTTTACCCGGGAAGGGAATGTATATACAAAGAAAAATCAGACGGCCTTCTTTTGTTTGTTAGCCCTTCTTTTAGCCGGCCTGGTGATATTTATGTTATATAATAACCCTGCCCGTGGCGCAAAGGTGGGTAGTTTATTCATAGGGGTGCTGGGTATCGTTATCTTACTGAGGGCTACCGCCAGGCTCAAGATAGATGCGGATGCCCGCACCATTTCTGTGCAACCGGCGTTCTTTATGCCGGTGACCGTATTCCGGTTTGAAGACTTTCAGCACTTCCTGGTTTCAAAACAGACCTTCATCGTTACGGTGAATGCCACAGTGGCGATGATCATTTATAAAAATGGCAGGGAAAGATCGGTGATGCTTCACCAGACCCTGTTCTTAACAAAGCCCTTGCAGAAAATAACAGCGGAAACGGCTGCCATCATGGGGATAGAAGATGAACAGGTTGCTTAAAACTACAGGGATGTTACACAACAGGAAAATTACCGATAGGCAAGTGAGCTTCCAGCCCAACAAAGTTTATAAAGCCAGGATTATTATTTGTTTAATACTGGCGGCTGCAGCGTTTGTAGTGCCATCGCTATGGAAGCTGCCATACGAGGTGTCAAGGCTGGTGATGTGCATAGGAGGCATCTGTGCTTTTTACGCGGTGTACGACTTTTTGTTTAAATTGAACCTTACATTTGTTTTTGACCAGTTAACCCGGGAAGTGTACCAGCAGGTACCCGGTTTGTATTCAAGGAAACTCATGTCGTTTGAAGAGGTTTATTTTCTGCAGGAAACCACCAATGGAGACCTCTGTTATGTTATCTCCAATAAGAAAAACAGGTTTGGCAAAAACTATATCATCAGCGATTATTTCCCCGATACAAAAAAAGGACGGAAACGGCAGGAGGAGTTTGAAGCAGAGATACTGGAAGTTTTAGAAGACATGATAGTTAAGGCAAAAGTGCCTGATGTTTAAATCTTGCAATATGGGATTACCTTTTATAGAGATCATTGAGTCTGTAACGCCAGATCCCAATGCCCTGATGTGGAAGTTTGCAGACGCAGATAAAGAAATTAAGAATGGAGCAGTGCTAACCGTAAGGGAAAGCCAGCATGCGCTTTTCCTCAATGAAGGGCAACTGGCCGATGTGTTCCCGGCCGGGAAGCACACACTGAGTACCGAAAATATCCCTATACTTACCAGGCTTAGGGGCTGGAAATACGGTTTTGAAAGTCCCATTAAAGCGGATATTTATTTTTTTAACACCCATCAGTTTGTTAACCTCAAATGGGGCACCCCGGCCCCGGTGTTAATGAAAGACCCCGGCTTTGGGCAGGTGCGCGTAAGGGCCTTTGGTACCTATAATATCCGCATCGCAGATGTGTCGCGGTTCTTTAAGGAATATGCCGGCACCTTTCCCCGCCTGGATATCATAGAGCTGGAACTGCAGCTGCGCGATTTTATTGCGCCAAAATTTGCAGAAGTGCTGGCGCTGGCGGGTATCTCCGTGGTAGATGCGGCAGGAAATATTTCCGCGCTCAATGAAAAGATCCAGCCGTTGATCCAGCCTTATTTCACTGATTTTGGCCTGGAGATTACCCGCTTTACCATTACCAGTATTACCCTGCCGGAAGATGTCTTAAAACAATTCGATAAGGTTACCGGCATGAATATGGTAACGGACATGAATAAATTTTCTCAGTACAGCATTGCGAATGCAATGGATAAAGAGGGCTCGGATATAGGCAACGCTGCGCGGCAGGCGGTCACCATGGGCATGATCACCAATATGATCACCAACGGGGCCATGCAGCAACCACCGCAACAGCCCTCACCGGCTGCGGATATTACAGAACGGCTTAAGCAGCTGAAAGCGCTTTTTGATGCACAGCTCATCACGGAGCAGGAGTATGCTGCCAAAAAAGAAGAGTTGCTGAAATTACTTTAAACTTTAACCGGTTTGCATCATGTCGGAAGAAAAAAAACGGGTGCTCAGCTTCCTGGAACAGCTGAAGCAAAAGGTGGAAACCCAGGAACATTATGGTGGTGAAATAAAGAAGGAAGAAGCGAAGATGGATATCCGTGATTGCCCTGAATGCGGCGCAGGACGGGCTTACCATAAGGGGCTCACTGCCTGTGCCTATTGCGGCTTTGTATTTATGGATACAACACTTACAGATGGGGTGCATATCAAAAAGGAAAATAATTCATAAATAATGTTCGGATTATTTGGCAAGAAGTATGAAAACCCTGCATTGATTGCAGAGATGGGCACAAGACAGGAGAGATGGTTTGTTTTCCTGGATAAGCTGGAAGCCCGTATGCAGGAAATGACCACCGCCGCGGTACCTGAACTGCAAAAGGTTTTCCGGGAAGATCCCGACCCGTATAAACGGGCGCATCACAACATGGTGCAGGGGCTTATAGGACAGGTTAACCAGATGAGGAACAAGGCCAATGATGTCAAAGATGATAATATCATTTCGTTTGTGTACCAGGCGGAATCAATGATTCCGTCTATTACTACTGCCGCAGGCCATGCGTATCACATGAAGTTGCACACTTTCAGGATGGCCTGCCTTAACCGGCATTTTATTTTCGAGGAAAAGATCAATGAGGCGATTACACTGCTGCAAAATGCCGCAGGAGAACAGGACCTGGAAGGAGTTTACCAGCAAGAACTGGTGGCCTTTGAAAAGATAAGGGATAAGTTCAGTTGCAAACAATGCGGCGGCAATATTACCATTCCAAAGATGTTTTTTATTGATACTTACATTACCTGTCCGTTCTGCCAGTCGCAGAATACCTTCAGCCCTTCAACCGGGGCGAGGATGGTATTGCACCAGGCGCGTAGCCTGGCGGAACAACGTACTGCCCATTTACTCAGGAACTACGAGGCAACCACGCCAAAAGATCCGGCGCTGTACCGGCATTACCTGCGGGCGATGTTTGATGAATGGAACAAGATAGTACCCGATATGGCAGGCGAAAACGAGAAATTTTACGAACGATTATTAAGCGATTACTCTATTAATCATCATTAAACTATAACGATATGTCCGGCAATCCATTATTAGAACCAATTCATGGTATTACATTAGAAGATTACAGCGCTGCCTGTGCAAAGCTGGGTAGCGGTCTTAGTGAAGACGATGTAGCAAAAGCCCTGGGGGTAGAGTTACCCGTATGGCAGGAAGCCAATTTGCTTTGGCCTGAACGTATGAAGCAGGATGCTACGTTTCATATTGTAACGCTCTTTGGCCAGTATTTTGGCCAGGCGGACCAGCATCCGAAGTTCAGTGGCTTAAAGGCGGGAACATCTGCAGAAGGCGCGGGCAATACCGAAAAGATCAAGACGGACAAAGACTTCTACCAGGAGCTGGAAGTAGCCCGGCAGGTGGCGTACGATTATGGCCTGGATGGTGCGCAGTGGATCGCCGACAAGTATGGGATTTCCCTCGGCGATTTCCAGATGGCGGCTTCTAAATGGAACGACCAGATCCACCGGGATATTCAGGCTGATTATGCCGGGTACAACGCAAAACAGGCAGCCTACCAGGCAAAGTACCAGCAACTGTTTGCAGAAAAGCAGGGTGGAAACGTAGCAGACGACATTCAATTTTAAATGCTTCCTCACAGGGGGCAGGGTTAGTAAGAGAAGAGGCTGTATCAAGATTCGATACAGCCTTTTCTCATTCTGGCATAGATCGGAGCATACAAATAATGCAGGCTGCGTTAGGGATTAATAGTTTAGCAGGAGTATTCTCTGTGCCAGGCTTTTGGCCGTGAGTTTACCGGTTTCACTATCGTATTCGTAGTGAATACCGCCGTATACCCTGGAAATAGCCGCTTCATCGATCATTTGTGAGAAGCTGCTGAAGGAACGTGGCGCAAAGCCTTCCGGTACCTTCTGTTTGTCTGTAAAAGAAAAGTTGCTGCCAAAACGCGCCGCCAGGATATGGCCTGCCGCACTGGTAAAGGAGGCGTGCCCTGATGTATAGGACGGGAAAGGAGGAGTACCTATCAGCGGCGCCCAACTGCTGTCTATACGGGAACGGATATACGAAATAGGACGTACCAGGTTGTACTGGTATTTGTATTTCCAGCAAAGGATCCCCGCGTCGTTCAGGCCTATTCCCACCTGTGCAAAGAGGTTGGCAGCCTGGCCGAGACTCAGCTGCTGATCCGTTACCAGCTGTGTGGTAAGGGCTATCAGGTGCCCGGGAGGAGTGAAAGTACCGGCGCCGTCTGCCCAGTATTGGGCAATGAGGGTTTCCTCCGGCGTAAGTGTTTGCCCTTTCCGGTAAACCAAATAGGCTGCTTTGTAAAATGCACTGGCCGTATCTGTAGAGAAAGCGGGTGGCGGAATGTTGGCTGAATCCGACGCAGTGAATTTAACGATAGGGCGGTTCTTTCCCCAATAGGGTAGCATGGCCCGCTGGAACAGCGGTGGTGTGGGCACCCAGTAGCCAGGGCCAACAGGCGGCACATAATCGGTGGGAAAATTGTTCAGCTGCCCGTCTTTACCACCATCTGAAGCCGACCACTGGTAAATGGCGCTGGCAATCGACTGGCCGTAAAGAATAGAGCGGCTCACTACTTCCGGTGAACAAGTGTCGCTATGCGCCTGCAGGTTATCACTTTCCAGTTGTGCCACCAGGTTCAGGTTTTCAGCGCTTGCATTGCTAAACAGGTTCCTGATGATCTGTGCCATAGCGCTGTTGCCGGCAATGGCCCAGTTATATCTTTTGCCTCTTTCCGGTGCGGGCAAACGACGGAGGCCATTCAGCTGTCCTGCCAGGGAAGGCGCCCCGTACATGCCGCCCAATACGGCTTCCCGGAGTGCGATACCGGTATAGGCAATAGCCCTGGCAGCAACCGGCGGACTAAACCCCGGTGTTTCTTTTATCAGCTTCAGTTCCAGTTTGTACCAGGAAACAGGAACAGCTACATCCCCGCCGGGAGTCAGTGTCCCCGCTGCTAATGCGGTGGGCGTACCCTGGATACTTTGTACCAGGGCATCATTTTTTTTACATGCCATCATACCAGCTACAAATAAGAAAGCAACAGTACGGGCCAACAAACAATAGGTTTTCATTTTTTTACTTTTAATTTTTAAGGTTAACACATATATGGTTACAAACAACTCCACTAAATTACCGCCTCATTACGCAGCCAATCCGCGTAGTGAATGCTTTTTTTAAAGTATAAAAGTTTTAATTGTAAATTACCCCGCGATAATACTGGTATGCACATCATAAGAAGATGGCCTTATATTTACGGTAGCTGTTTCGCTTCGCCCCATTGGTGCTGCATACGCCCGGCGAGCCTTAAAATAATATAAACTATGAACGCTGAATCGTGGATCAGCTACGGAGGGCTGCTGATTGTATGCCTTTCTGTATTCGGACAAACAGGATTGTTCTTCTGCTTCTTCCTTCCAAGCGGGGGATTTATGTTTACCGCCGGCGTGCTGGCGGCATCAGGAAGTTTTGATAACAATGTGCTGGTGATTTGCGCTTTGTGCGCTGTTGCCGCGGTAGCAGGCAATGCTACCGGGTATTGGTTCGGACGCAGCGCCGGCCACCTGCTGAAAAACAAAAAGGACTCGGGGATCTTTCGCCGCCAATACCTGGTATCGGCCGAAACCTTTTATAAAAAGCATGGCGCCACCGCGCTAACCGCAGGCGTTTTCCTTCCCCTCATCCGTACATTTGCGCCAATTGTTGCGGGAATGATCAAACTCGATTTCCGCCGCTTCCTTTTATTTGTAACCATTGGTTCCATTGCGTATACCTTCAGCTTTACACTGGCCGGCTACCTCATCGGAAGCATGCCGTTCCTGAAACCTTATCTCAAATATTTTATTGCGGTAATTATTGTTACGGTAACGGTTCCTGTAGTGATCCGCATCGTAAAGGAATTCCGGAAATCATCTTCCTAACTATAAATTTTTGCGATTACATCTTTAAACTTCTCTGTTACCACTTTCCTTTTCAAACTGAGCTTGGGCGTCATTTCACCACCGGCAATACTCCATTCTTCCGTAAGCAGTTCAAATTTTTTGATCTGTTCTACGTGGTTGAAATACTGGTTGTAATTGTTCACCACCTGTTGGTACATCTCCAGTACTTTAGGGTTGCTCACTGCAGCTTCATTGGTGCTGAAAGGAATGTTCTGCTGGTTCATCCAGTATTTCAGGTAAGCAAAAGCGGGAACAATTAATGCGCCCGTAAACTTTTCCCCGGCGCCCACTACCATGATCTGCTCAATAAAGGGGCTTTCCTTGAATTTATTTTCTATCGGCTGCGGAGCCACGTATTTTCCGCCACTGGTTTTAAACAGTTCCTTCTTACGGTCGGTGATCTTCAGAAATTTATCATCTACCCATAATCCTATATCTCCGGTATGCAGCCAGCCATCGATCACGGTTTCCGCGGTGAGGTCAGGACGTTTGTAATAGCCTTTCATAACGGAAGGTCCCTTCACGCATATTTCCCCATCTTCCGCCAGCTTTACTTCTATGCCGTTGATAGGCGGGCCAACGGTGCCAAACTTTGTATCGCCCGGCGTTTTGCGATTCACACAAATTACAGGGCTGTTTTCTGTAGGTCCGTAACCTTCATACACCGGGATGCGCGCGGCATTAAAAATGCGCAGCAGTTTTTCCTGGCAGGCCGCACCACCGGTTACAATAAACCGGATGTTATTGCCCAGCGCCTCGCGCCATTTGCTGAATATAAGTTTATTGGCAATGGCCAGCTGCAGGTTGTACCATGCGCCACCGCTGATGTTGTTGTCGTATTTCCCTGCAAGGGATACCGCCCAGAAAAACAGTTTACGTTTAATACCGGTTAACCCGCTGCCGGTAGCCATTATTTTTTCAAATACTTTTTCAAGGAGACGGGGAACGGTGGTAAATCCATCGGGACCGATCTCCTTCAGGTTGGCGCTGAGCGTGTCCATGCTTTCTGCATAATAAATGCTGATACCGCTGAACAGGTAGATATAGGTCACGCACTTTTCGAAAATATGGTTCAATGGCAAAAAGCTCAGTACCTTACAGGGTTGCGGTGAATCTTCAAAAGGAAAACTTTCTTTGGATAAAAAAGCATTCGACACAATATTATTGTGCGTAAGCATCACTCCTTTAGGAGTGCCGGTAGTACCGGATGTATAAATAATGGTAGCCAGGTGGCCGGGATCAATCCCTGCTTTTATACTTTCCACCTGTTGCAGCAACCCGGGGGTAGCCTGCGCCGGGATAGCGGACCAGTGCGTGGCGCCGGGTATTTCATCAAATGTATAAATATGTTGTAAAGATGGAACCCCTTCCCGGATACTGTTCACCTTATCCAATAATTCCCTGCTGCTCACAAACATATATTTCACCGCGGCATCTTTCAGGATAAACTGCAATTCAGCGGGATTGGTGGTAGGGTAGATGGGCACCAGCACGGCGCCGGTCTGCTGCACAGCCAGGTCAGTAAAGATCCATTCCGGGCGGTTGTTACTGATAATAGCGATTTTATCAGCGCCTTCGGCGGTAAAGTCGTTGCCGCCCACACCCAATTGCAACAAGCCTGCGCTGTAACGGTTTACAATTTCACTGACGGCGGCGGTGTCATAGGTTTTCCATTCTCCGTTTACTTTAGCCGCAAGCATATCAGGTTTAGGGAATTTGGCCAACTGCCATGCAACTGCATCAAAAAGCCTGCTCCGGGAAACATTGTTCATACGTGAAAATTAAGGATGTTCTTTAAATATACTAAAAAACCGGTATGAAACTTCGCTTCGCGAAAGAAGTATAAAAGAGAAGGATTATTTTCTTTTCAGGTGGGAAAGCAATTGCTTTAAAGTTTTCAAGGCCCGGTTCATATGCGCTTCTATAGTGCCGGTGCCGATGTTCATACGTGCGGAGATCTGTTTGTAACTCAATGCCTGTTCTTTATGCAGGCGGAAAATGAGCTGCTGTTGCGGGGGGAGTTTATTAATGGCGGATTGAATGGTTGTATACAGTTCCCGGTCTTCCATATGCGCTGCCGGGGAATCCATTTCCTCTTCCCGGATATGGCGCGCCAGCGAGGCTTTGCGGCGAGCGGCGCTTCTCACTTCATCCAGGAATATATTTCTTGCATAAAGCTTTAATAAACGGATAATGGTTTCATCGTCCTGCACCTGGTCGATGTTCTTCCATAACCGGATATATGTTTCCTGTATAATGTCCTCACACCGCTGCTTATCGTTGCACAAGAGATATAGTGACGAATATAACCGGTCGAAAGTCTCCTCTACGATACAATTAAACCTATGTTGCGTTTTGTTTCGAATTGGTTTCATTTCGGGCAAATCTACATCTCCCAAGTTAATAAAATGTTAAGAAACGAAAGAGTGTATAGGCATTCTTTTTAAAAAACGTGTTGTATAGGATGCAAATCGAAACACGACCATGGATCCTGTATTACTGGATAAATTTTTAAAGGGAGAAGTAACGGAAGCGGAACGCCTCGAGGTGGAACAATGGCTGGAAGATCAGCCGGAGAACTGGCTGGAAAACTTTATGGAGAAGGGCTGGGAAGATGCAACACCGGTACTTACACCGGAGGAAAGATCAGCTGCTATCCGGCAGGTGATGAACCGGGTGCGGCCTGTGTTCTCTATCGTGCGGGTAGCCCGCATTGCGGCCATGGTAGCGGGGATGATGGCCATAACGGGTGGCGCATTCTATTTTGTAAAAAGCCGTAAAGCCCCGGTGGTGGCAGATATCGCTATAGAAGCGCCCCTGCGCACCATGAAAAAAGTTATCCTGCCGGATAGCACGGTCATTGTGCTCAACGCAGGCAGTACCCTGAAATATCCGGAAACCTTTACCGGTAACACCAGGGAAATCACGCTGGAAGGAGAGGCCTTCTTCGATGTAGCTCCCGATCCGCTGAAGCCTTTCATTATCCATTCCGGTGCGCTGAACACTACGGTGCTGGGGACTTCTTTCAATATTACGGCGTATAAACACCTGGCGCAACTATCGGTAACAGTACTAACAGGAAAGGTGGCAGTAACGGATACCTTATCGCAACAAAGTGTAACGCTGCTGCCCAAACAGAAAGCGACTTTTAACCCGGCTACAGCTACGCTGCTTACCACTGCAGCGGATAAGCCTGAAAATGCAATGGCCTGGAGCAAAGGCAGGTTAGTGTTTGAAGAAACGCTGCTGCCGGAAGTAGCAGTAAGGCTTTCCAATAAATACAATGTTCATATCACCCTGATGGATAAACGATTATCGGACTACCGTTTCAACGGCGAATTCGAAACAGAATCCCTGGATGATATCCTGAAAATCATCAGCACTTTAACAAAAACAAACGTTCAACGGGAAGGCGATACTATCCGGCTTTTCAGTAACGGCGCGCTTTACCGTAAATGATTATTTATTAACTGTCAACAATCTGCTATGCTAAAAGAGTCCTGGTAAAAATGTGAATGGTTGCGCATTGCCTGCACAATCCTGCAATTACTATCATGTCCGACATTACAATCAATCAAAACTATGTGGAAGAAACTATTCCTTGCCTTACCTGTTATTGTTATGATCATGGCTGCGTCCCTGGAAAGCAGGGGCCAGGCAAACCTGTCCAAACAGATCAGTGTCAGCTTTAAGAACACGCCGCTGAAGCAGGCGTTGAAAACAATTACCGGGGAATCCGGGGTAGCATTTGCGTATACCTCCAATGATGTTGCCTTTAATGCTGCAGTGAATTATACTGCGGCCAATGTAAGTGTGGAAACGGTGCTCAAACGGATACTTACTCCTTTGCAGCTGGATTACCAGCTGGTAGCCGGGAAAGTACTGATCGAAAAAGCAAAGCCGCAAACACCGCAGGAGCCGGGGTTAAAAGTAAGCGGTAAAGTGGTGGACAGCCGCACCGGTGAAGCCATACCCGGCGTATCCGTATCAGCCAAAGGCACCCGCCTTGGCGCTACCACTAATGAAAACGGCGAATACGAATTAAGCAATGTTCCACCAAAAGCCACGCTCGTATTCCGCATCATTGGCTACTCCGGTCGCGAGGAACCGGTGCACGGCCAGAACCGCGTCCAGGTGGCGCTGGAAACCGTGGCCAGTAAGCTGAACGAAACTGTTGTGATAGGGTATGGCTCCCGGAAAAGAAAAGACCTCACCGGCTCCATAGGCAGCGTTAATATGGACGATATGAACAAGGCGCCGGTTGCCTCTTTCGATGAAGCGCTGGCAGGCCGCGTAGCCGGGGTACAGGTGTCGTCTTCAGAAGGACAACCGGGTTCGGCTGCTACCATTATCATCCGCGGAAATAACTCGCTTACACAAGACAATTCACCTTTGTATGTGATAGACGGTTTTCCTATTGAAAACGCTGAAAATAATATCCTGAACCCGGATGATATTGAATCCATCGACGTACTGAAAGATGCTTCCGCCACTGCTATTTACGGGGCAAGAGGCGCCAATGGCGTGATCATCATTACCACGAAAAGAGGTAAAACCGGCGGCCCTGTGATCCGCTACAGCCCCTCCTACAGCGTGATGCAGAATATCCGTACCATCCCGGTAATGGATGCATACGAATTTGTAAAACTGCAGCAGGAAATCAAGGCGCCCGACCTGGATCTTACCTATCTCGCCAACGGTACAAAACCGGAAGATTATAAGAACCTACCTGTTATCAACTGGCAGGATAAATTATACAGGGCTGCGCCTATGCAGAATCATTCCCT
The DNA here is from genome assembly GCF_036569185.1 of Chitinophaga sp. Classification (GTDB taxonomy): domain Bacteria; phylum Bacteroidota; class Bacteroidia; order Chitinophagales; family Chitinophagaceae; genus Chitinophaga. The sequence goes on along the minus strand of NZ_DATCRD010000034.1, from coordinate 17,260 downwards.
GTCCCTTTCCGGCGGAACGGATAAAACCAAATACGCGATATCCGGCCAGATCCTGGATCAGCAGGGCATCATTATCAATTCAGGGTTCAAACGCTACCAGGGAAAAGTGAGCATCGACCAGCAGATCAATGATAAGCTGAAAGTAGGTGGCAATATGAACTATGTAAATACCGGTACCTATGGCACATCGCCTTCATCTCTCAGCCTGTCTTCCATGAATAACCTCCTGTACAGCGCATGGGGCTACCGGCCCGTGGGACCGCTTAATTCATCAAAGCCCATCAATGAAGACTTTGAAGATGAACTGACAGATGATATGGTGAACTCGGGTACAGACTACCGCATCAATCCCTTCCTGAGCGCAGAAAATGAATACCGCTTCCGCAACGTGAATAACCTGGTGGCCAATGGCTTTGCAGAATACAGGATCCTGCAGGATCTTACTTTCCGTATTTCCGGCGGTATTAATAAAAACACCCAACGCAATGATGCGTTTAACAACTCGCAGACAAGAAGCGGTAATCCTTCTACAGTGTATAAGGTGAATGGTTCTATTATGTATTATGAATCCAGCACCTGGCTGAACGAAAACACGCTGGTATACGATAAGCAGACAGGAAAAGATCATCACTTCAATGCAGTGGCAGGCTTTACTGCGCAGGGCAACAAAAGCAGCGTATATGGCATGGCGGCCAACCAGCTGCCCAATGAAAAATTAGGTCTCGGCGGATTAAGCCAGGGCGTACCACAGCCTATTACTTCCCGCGCCAGCGAATGGTCTATGGCTTCTATGCTGGCACGACTGAACTATACGTATAAAGACCGTTACCTGTTCACCGCTTCCTTCCGCTCCGACGGTTCTTCCAAGTTCAGGGCCGGCAACCAATGGAGTTATTTTCCATCAGGAGCGGTGGCCTGGCGTATCAAGAACGAAAACTTTATGAAGGATATCCGCTTTATTGCTGATGCCAAACTGCGCGGCAGCTGGGGTATTACAGGAAATAACCGGGTAGGCGAGTATGCTACCTATGCGTTGCTGGATTTCGCGGTACGTAATGCTTACTATTCTTTTAACAATGAACTGCAGCAAAGCGCCGTGCCTACTTCACTGGCCAGTGAAGACCTGAAATGGGAAAACACCGCGCAAACAGATCTGGGACTGGATGTGGATTTCTTTCAGTCGCGCATTTCTTTGTCGGTCGACTACTACAAGAAAACCACTTCCGATCTGCTCCTGAATGCAAAGCTGCCGCCTACCACCGGCTATGGCAGCGCTTTCAAGAACGTAGGTAAAACAAGTAACGAAGGACTGGAAATAGCGCTGAACACCGTGAACATAAAAAGTAAGAACGGGTTCAACTGGAGCAGCAGCTTTAACATCTCCTTTAACAGGAGCAAAGTACTGGCGCTTACACAGAACCAGGAGTCGCTTGCTTCCACTATGAGCTGGGATTCCTGGTATAGCTCCGTACCGTTGTACCTGGCGAAGATAGGGCAACCGGTAGGCCAGTTTTACGGTTACATCTGGGACGGCGTATACCAGTACGATGATTTCAATGCACTTCCCAACGGCAACTATTTGCTGAAAGACGACAGGCCCACCAATGGCAATACCCGCGCGGCTATTAAGCCGGGGGATATCAAATACAAAGATCTTAACGGCGATGGCGTAGTGAATGCAGACGACCGTACCATTATCGGCCGGGGGCTGCCAGTGCACATAGGCGGCTTCACCAATAACTTTAAATACCGCAACCTGGATCTGAGCGTGTTCTTTCAATGGTCGTACGGCAACCAGGTAATGAATGGCAACCGGATCAATTTTGAAACAGGGAATAAAAGTTATCTCAACCAGTTCAAAACCTTTGAGAACAGGTGGACGCCGGATAACCAAAACTCCGATATTCCCCGCGCCGGTGGCCAGTTTGGCTATGTGTATTCCACCCGCACACTGGAAGATGGTTCTTTCCTGCGCTTAAAAACAGTTTCGCTGGGCTATACCTTACCTTCTGAATGGCTGAAAAGGGTAAAGATCAAAAGCCTGCGCCTGTATGCAGCTGCGCAGAATCTTTACACGTGGACCAAGTACACCGGGTCTGATCCGGAAGTGGCGATTGGCTACAGCGCGCTCACACCAGGGTTCGATTATTCCTCTTACCCGAGAGCGCGCACCCTCACTTTTGGTCTTAATCTTACTTTATAATATTAATGCTTGTGTATGAAAAAGATACTTTTCTTTTCCTGTTTCCTGTTAATGATCATAGCATCCGGGTGCAGTAAGTTTTTAGATAAGCAACCCATTTCAACGGTATCTCCTTCCAACTATTATAACAATGAAGCAGAAGTGAATGCTGCTTTGGCCGGTGTTTATAGCCCTGTCGCTATGGAGTTTATGTGGGGCGGAAGAATCCCTATCCGCCATAATGCCAGTACAGATGAGTCTTTCTATTCCGTTACCAATCAGCCTGTAGGTGTATGGTGGTTTAACTACGATGCATCCGACCCGGTGGTCACTGAAATGTGGACTTATCTGTACACCGGCATTGAAAGAGCCAACATGTTACTGGCCAATATCGATAAAGCGGCGATGGATGATACCAAACGATCCGTGATAAAAGGAGAGGCCCGTTTTCTCCGTGCGTTCTACTACTTTACACTGGTACAATACTGGGGCGATGTGCCTTTGAAAACAGCGCCTTCCGCCTCTGTGAATAATGTAGACCTTGCCCGTACGCCCGCGAAAGATGTATATGCTTTTATTGAAGAAGAGATGATAGCAGCGGAGGGATTGGTGAAAGCGGTAACTGATATCAACAACACGGAACGTATCTCCAAATCAACCGTGCAGGGCATCCTGGCGAGGGTATACCTGCAATGGGCCGGACAGCCGCTGAAACAGGAATCCAAATATGCAGACGCGCGCAAGTGGGCGCTGAAAGTGGTGGAATCCGGCGTACATACGTTGAACCCTGATTTCAAACAGATATATATTAACGAGTGCCAGGATATAGACGACTGGAAAGAATGCATCTGGGAAACCGGCAACTGGGGCAATAACAGCGATGCCAACAGGATTGGTGGCCGTATCGGGAATGAAAACGGGGTGAAATGTTCTTCCTCCAACGACCAGGAAATTGGTTATGCATATGGTTTTAACAGCACTACCTATAAGTTGTATCATCTTTATGAAACCGGCGACCAGCGCCGTGATTGGGCCATTTCTACCTATACCCTCAATGCCAGCGGCGTTAAGTCAGCTATTGCCGCCACCAATATTTACGCAAGAAATTGCGCCAAATGGCGCAGGGAGTATGAACTGTTACGCCCGCTGAATAAAAATTACACGCCTACCAATTTTCCTATCCTGCGCTATGCAGATGTATTGCTGATGCTGGCGGAGGCGGAAAATGCCGTGAACGGTCCTGCCAATGCTTACCAGTATATTAATATGGTAAGAAGAAGGGGATATGGTAAACCCGCTAATACACCGGATCCTGTTACCGATCTTTCCGGGCTGGATAAAAACGCTTTTCTCCAGGCAGTACAGGATGAAAGGGCGCGTGAGCTTTGTTTTGAAGGGCTGCGCAAACAGGACCTGATCCGCTGGGGATTGTATCTCACGGCGATGAGGGATCAGGCTATAGAAATTAAAACTTATGCTACTGCCACTTACCAGTATGCCGCTGTTGCAGCGGAACGTGTGGCAGAAAGACATTTACTGTACCCGGTCCCATCCAATGAAATGACCCTGAATAAAGCCATGGTACAAAATCCCGGCTGGTAACCAATAAAAATAATTTTATGAAGAAGCTATTATATATACTCACCGCAGTGGCCGCAGTTACCGGCTGTACCTCGAAGGATGTACCCGACCCGGGTTTTTCGGTAACACCGAAAAACAGTACCGTTGCACTGGGTGATACTGCTACCTTTTATCTCACAGGCAACCCGTATAATATTACGTTTTATGCGGGCGACAGCGCCCACCAGTATGAGTATCGCAAGCGGACTTCCGCACCGGGAACGCCGCAGCTCCAGTTCACCTCTTATATGCAAACCGGATCGCAGGGCAATTCGCTGGCGCTGCTGATCTCCAAAGACTTTGACGGCCAGTATGATTCAGCGGGCGTATACAGCCCCAATACGCATTGGACCGATATTACTGAAAGGGCAACACTGTCCACCGGCTCCAATAATACACCCTCGGGTGTGGTAAACCTGGCGGACTTTGTAAACGATGGCAAACCTGTTTACATTGCCTTTAAATACACCGGCCAGAAAAACAATTCCGCCCAGCGCACATGGACCATTCCCGGCTTCACGGTGACCAACCTGCTGGAAGACGGGACAACAAAGATGCCCGTAGCCGCCTCCGTGGCAGATGCCGCCTTCGCCGTAGTAGCCATGAAAAACCCTAAGGTGAAATGGGTGGTATCCGCCACCAGCCTGAAGGTAACCGGCGGCGCCGCCAATAGCGATGAAGCCGAAAGTTGGGTGATCACAAAGGCGCTCACCATGAACCGCGCCATACCGGATGTTGGCGTATCGGTAAAGAATATTTCTTCCAATGCCATTTCTTCTTACTACAATATTTATAAAACAGCCGGTACCTATAAAGCGGTATTTGAAGCCTCCAATACGACGGTATATGATAGTAAATCCGTTTATAAAGAAGTAACTATTATAGTTACACCATAATTTTTCTTTGAAAATAATTAATGCAGTAAGGCGCCATTTTTTGGCGCCTTACTGTTTTCAGGTGTATATTGAACAATTAAAAATCAGTCGGGCAGGGGTGTTTTACTGGTATTTTTATGTATTTCCTTTATGGTATTTGAATGATTTTTGATTGATTGATAAAAAATATTTACATTTCAGGTACATCCAAAAAATTTTAGCCAACCAATTGATACCAAAATCAGTTTTGCTGTAAAAGATCCACGCATGCCTGCAAAGAAAGACGTCTGTTTTGAGGAAGCTGCTTTATGGAAGCGATTTAAAGGTGGCGATAAAGCTGCTTTTACGCTGATTTACCGCGAATATACCAGGCACCTGTTCCAATATGGTTCCAGGTTTTGTGCCGACCAGGAAAAGCTGAAAGACATCATCCATGATCTTTTTATAGAGATATGGAACAGCAGGGACACTGTTAGCGAAGAAGTGGCCATCCGTTTTTACTTATGCCGTAGCCTGAAATATAAACTGATCCGGGCCAATTATCAATACCGTTCCGTTATCGATAAGCAGGATAAATTCGTTCACGAGCATCTCCAGGTGGAATCTACCGTGGAAGAAAGGATCATTGATGCCGAGATCAGTGATTCCCGCAGCATACTGCTGGATAATGCCATTAGAAAGTTATCGCGGCGGCAGCAGGAAATTATCACGCTCCGTTTTTATATGGGCTTTACCAATGCCCAGATCGCGGAACTGATGCACATGAAATACCAGTCTGTAAGTAACCTCTTATATAACGCCCTTGGCCGGATTAAAGAAACGCTGGAAACCACCCCGTTTGCCCGGCGCCTGCTGGAAACTTTCCACCTCTTTTTCTGATACTCCTCTAACCGCCATGACAGGGCGTTTCAAAGAAAAGTTAAAAAAACTTTATTTTTTTTGAGTATAAAACAGGCATTGTTGTCATTTATAATCAAAGGGCAACTGATTGCCGCTTAAAAAACAGCTGCATGAAGCATTTTGGAGAGGATACCTGGGAATTTATCCGGGACGATAGTTTTGTTCAATGGGTGTTACGCCCGGACGAGGCCAGCACTGCCCGCTGGGAGCAGTGGATAACGGCCCATCCGGAAAGAGTGAGGGATGTTGAAAAGGCCCGTGATATGATCATGGCATTGGGTAAAGTGCCACAGCCGGCGGTAGATGAGGCTTTGCTGGAAGAGCTGTATGCCAGTCTGGACAGGCACCTGGAAGAAGAGCGCCCGGCAGTGGAACAAACGCCGGCCCGCATAAGGAGCATAGGCCGTTACAAATGGTGGGGCGCAGCGGCTGCAGTGCTGGCAGGAATAGCCCTGGTATCCATCTACCTGAAAAAAGACAGTAAAACACCGGTAGCTGCAGCGTTGAACAGCCATATGGAAAATGAGCAGCTTACCCGCATTAATAACAGCAATGCCAGCCAGGTAGCCTGGCTTACAGATGGCTCTACCGTGGTGCTGAACGCCGGCGCCTCCATCCGGCACGATGCATTTTTATTGCAAAACAAACGGGAAGTATTCCTGAAAGGAGAAGCTTTTTTTGATATCGCCAAAGATGCTGCAAGGCCATTTATAGTGTATACACCGAAAGTAGGGATCAGGGTGCTGGGCACCAGTTTCAGGGTGTCTGAAGAAAACGGCAACCTGACCGTGACCGTAAAAACCGGCAAAATAGCCGTGTATAACCTGGCCGATAAAAAGCAGCGCAGCTACGTGGTAACGCCCAACCATAAGATCCGCTTTAATACCCTTACCTCGGCGTTTGTAGCCGATTCACTTGACAACAGCGAGCTGGCGGAACTGCGCCCTGCTGTGCAACCAAAACCTTTCGTATTCGACAATACTGCTGTAACTGATATTTTCCACGCCATGGAAACAGCTTACAGTATAAAAATAAATGCAAGCGAGGAAGTGTTTGGAAAGTGCATGATCACCACTACCATCACGAATGAATCATTTGAAAATAAACTGAAAATAATCTGCGCGGCCATTAATGCCAGCTATAAGATCAGCGGGGGCCAGGTATATATTACCGGGAAGCCCTGCAGTTGAAAATAAAGTATTGTTCACTTGTAATTCCGCTAAAATGTTCCCTGTTATTAAGTTTACCTGAAATTATCAACCAAAAAAAGTGGCGATGCGCTAACACCGCCACCTGTAATTTTTTCCTGCAACGTCTGGACAACTGCCACAGGAAAGGATTTGTCGTACTAACGTTTTCATTAATCACAACAAAACACTTGAAGTTATGCACAAAATTGCAAACTCCAACCGGACTGTCATATTTTTTATGAGGGTTACTTTGCTACAAATAGGTTTTCTGCTTTGCCTGATCACCTGCACTTTCGGCCGGAATGTGCATGCCCAGGAGGTATTGAGCAAAAAGGTGTCATTGAACATGCCGCCCACCGACCTGCGTAATATCCTCCGGGCTATCACGGAAAAAACTGCTGTGAACTTCACCTACAACAACAGCACATTGCCTTCCAGGCAGCGGGTAGCCCTGAAAGCCAGCGATGAGCAACTGGGTGAGCTGTTACCGCGTTTGCTCAATCCACTGCACATCACGTTTGAAGTGATCAACGAACAGATTGTACTGAAGAAAGAGAAAAGCAACGAAGCAGGCATGAATATAGAAGGGTTGAATGTGCTTTTCCAGAAGATCAGCGGAACCGTGAAATCAGGCGATGGCGCTGCTTTGCCGGGCGTAAATATAATGGTGGCCGGTACCAATCGCGGAACGGTGACCAATGTTGACGGTCATTTTGAACTGGAAGCAAAAGAAGGGGATGTACTGATCTTTTCTTCTATCGGTTTTGCGCAGCAACGCGTAACCGTAGGCGCCAATTCCGTGCTGAACATCGTGATGGCGGCATCCGCCACCTCCCTCGATGCAGTAGCCATCACGGCGCTGGGTATTAAAAGAAATGTAAGAACACTTGGCTACTCCCAGGAAGAAGTGAAAGGAGGAGAAGTAGCCAGGTCCAATGCACCTAACATTGTAAATGCACTGGCCGGAAAAATGGCCGGTGTGAACATTACCAGCCCGAATGGGGTGGATGGCGGTACCACCCGCATTGTAATTGGCGGTAACAACACCATCCAGGGCGATAACCAGCCCCTGATCATTGTGGATGGTATGCCAATGGCCAACGACCTTGCAAGGCCTTACGATGTGCGCAACGCGCCCACCGGTAGCGCCATGTATGCGGGCAACAATGCGGATGCTTCCAACACCAGCTCCCCAAAGGATTTTGGTAGTCCCATCAACATGATCAACCCGGAGGATATTGAAAGCATCAGCGTGCTGAAAGGCCCTACCGCCGCCGCTTTGTACGGTGGTAAAGGCGCTAATGGCGTTATCCTGATCACTACCAAAAAAGGCACTAAAAGCACCGGCCTGGGTGTAGATTATACTTACGGGTACAAAAACATTGATCCCTACCGTTTCCTGGAATTGCAGAATGAATACGGCGCCGGCGGTATGGTGTCTTTAAATGCACCTGAATATCTCAAGGATGCCAACGGCAATCCCAAACTCACAGAGGGCTGGACAGGCCTGTACGTGGATCCTAAAACCGGTTCCGGCCCTTATGGCGTAAACACCTACAACCAGGTGGGATGGGCCGGATCGGGCCTTTCCTGGGGACCGAAAATGGATGGTAAAATGATCACCTGGTGGGATGGTTCCCAACAGGCGGATGTACCCCAACCGGATAACATCAAACTGTTGTTCCGCAACGGTACACAGTCCACGCATAATGTATCCCTTTCCGGCGGTAATGAATGGGGATCTATCCGGGCTTCCTTTTCCCGGCTGGATAACACCGCAGTATTGCCCAACAGTGATTACTACCGTAATACCTTTAACCTCGGCGCCAATATGAAGCTGACGAAAAGGGTAAATGTGCAGCTTACATCTTCCTATATCGTTAATAATTATCACAACCCCCCACAGCTGGGTAACGACGATGCCAATTCCTGGATGAAGCGGCTGGTATATAATGCCGGCAGGAACTACCGCGGTGAAGACATCGCCATTTACAAAAACGAAGACGGCTCACAAAATACCTTGTCCGGTTTCCCATGGGTAGGAAACGGCGGCGCTACCGTGTGGAACATTTATGAAAATAATACAAACCAGAACAGGCGGAAATTACTGGCAGGCGTACAACTGAATTATGAAGCCACCGATTTCCTGGATTTTATTTTCCGGGGAGGATTGGATAATAATACCAATGAGATGACCATCAAGAACAGGCCCACTGATGTGATAGGCATCACCAAAGGGTATTATGGTCATGGTACGGAGCGGGACAATGCTTCCAACATGGACTTCATCGGAACGCTGCATAAAGACAAACTGCTGAACGGTGTGCTCAATGCAAAATTCTCATTGGGTGGAACCATTTACCAGCGTGAAATGTATGGCATGTTCAATTACAACGATAACTGGGCTATTCCAAATGTATACTCGCTGAATTCCGGTACCTATCTCGGCAACCCGCACCCGGTAACAGAAAGCCAGCTGCGTAAACACATGAATTCTGTGTACAGTTTCATTAACCTGTCGTACAAGGATTTCCTTTACCTGGATGTAACAGGCCGTAACGACTGGTCATCTGCTTTACCTAAAGGACAATGGTCTTATTTCTTCCCGTCCTTTGCAGGTAGCTTTGTATTTTCCGACCTGCTGAAGACAGACCCGGCCATCTTCAGCTTTGGTAAAGTAAGGGTAGCATGGGCACAGGCTGCAGTAGACCCCGCGCCTTACCAGATCAACTACAACTATTCCGGTGTAACATTTGCAGGCCAGGCGGCTACCATGTTGCCAGGCTCATTACCGGCCAGTAATTTCAAACCGGCTATTAATACCACCGCCGACTTCGGACTGGTGCTCGGTTTTCTCAACAACCGTTTGAATGCCGATTTCAGGTATTACAAAGGAAAATCCAGGAACCAGATACTCAGCTCTCCTTTGCCGATGAGCTCCGGTGTAAGCAGCATTGTAGTGAATACCGGCGTGCTGGAAAATTCAGGACTGGAACTGATCCTGCGTGCTAAAGTGATTGACAGTAAAGACTTCGGATGGGATGTGTCGCTTAACCTGGCGCACAGTAATAATAAACTGTTGTCGTTGTCAGACGGTACCGACCGCGTAGATATGGCGAGCGCCTGGAATGATGGCGGCGCGCATGGCCCGGTTATATCCGCACATGTAGGCGACCAGTTCGGTACTATTTACGGCTATGATTATAAATACGATAAAACTACCGGCCTGCCACTGATGGTAAAGGATCCTTTTGGCAACCCAGCTATGAATGGTACCCTGTACCAGGCTACAGACGGTTTGGTGCCATTGGGTAATGCCACCCCTAAATTAACCGGCGGTATCACCAACACCTTCAGGTTCAAAGGCGGTATTTCTGTAAGCACTCTCATTGATGCAAAGATCGGCGGCGACATCTGGTCGGGCACCTATGCCACTATCATGCAACAGGGACAAGCGCCTGAAACGCTGAAAGAAAGAAATGGCGGCGGCTTACCCTATACTACACCCGATGGTACAAAAACCAACTGGGGCGTAATATTGCCCGGTGTGTTCCCTGATGGGAAGGTGAATGATAATGTAGTGCATTACTATTACAAATACATGCCTTATGGCGTATGGAGCAGTACCGACCTGGGTTCCGGTGTGAAAGGAAGCGACTGGATCAACAGAGGCGCTGTGCTTGAAAATACCTGGGTGAAGATGAGAGAGATCTCTGTGAACTACCAGGTGCCGCAGAGCTTTATCAGGAAAACAAAAGTGTTCCAGGCAGCTTCCCTCTCGCTTGTAGGAAGGGATCTGTTCTACCTCTACACTACTTTGCCGGATCATATCAATCCGGAAGGTGTAAACGGTGCAGGTAATGCCCAGGGGCTGGAATTTATGTCTATGCCAAGTTTCCGCTCCTTAGGTTTCCAGGTAAGGGTTTCTTTTTAAAGGAACAGATCATCTCACCGATTAAAACGTGCAAAACATGAAGAACGCAAAGAAAATATTTCTCTATATAGCCGGTATTTCCGTAACACTTGGCGCGTGCACCAAAGATTTCCAGGAGATCAATACCACGCCGGGATTGCCTACCAGCACCACCATACCGCCAATGGTCAACGGGGTGATCAGTACCCTGTTCCTGAAAGGACAGGAGCAGGCCGCTATTCATAATGAATATTACTACCCGGCAACCCAGCTGGCTACCATCAGCGGCAGTTCCGGTTACCTGGTACAGAATGGCGCGCTGGATATCTGGAATGATTATTATTCCACCCTGCAGAACCTGAACCAGATCCAGGATAAGATCAATGCGTATACCGGCGATAAAGCGGAAATGGATAACATACAATCCATCACCTACATTTTACGCGCCTATAAAACGCTGCGTATCACCGACCAGTTCGGAGATATTCCTTACTCACAGGCGGGTCTTGCCTACACCTATAACACGGCTAATTACCGTCCAAAATACGATTCCCAGGAAAGCATCTACAAAAGTTTGCTGGAGCAGCTGAAATGGGCGTCGCAGCATCTTACCACGGCTGCAACAACACCAGGCGGACAACCTTACCAGTCGCTCGGTGCTTCCGAAACACTGTTTGCCAACAACATCTCCATGTGGCAGAAGTTTGGTAACTCCCTGCTGCTGCGTTATGCCATGCAGATAGTAGAGAAAGATGCGGCTACTGCTACGCCTTACCTGCAATACGCCCTGAGCGGTATCCCGCTGATAGGAGAAGGGGAAGATGCCGGTATGTGGCCTGGCAAACTGGGTGGCTATGTGCTGAACGACAGCCGCTTCTGGTCTTTCACTTCGCATAAATTTGTGCGCTTAAGCACTACCTGCTGGAACATGATGGCAGATGGTACCAATACCGCGCAGATCTTTGATCCCCGGGCCGTGCTGTTCTTTGAAACCAACCAGGCAGGCCAGTGGGCCCCGTTACAGCCGGGCAGCACTGCAAGCGATAACACCAACCCATACCAGGATAAGCGGGATGCGGATTTTGCCAACAAGGACAACTGTAAATTTTCTCCGTTCAATTATTACATCGTCCGGGATATTTACTACCAGCCAGAGTTATTTATGACAGCTGCGGAAGTACGTTTCCTGAAAGCGGAAGCGTATGCGCGTGGTCTTGGTGTGGCTAAGAACATGGCAACAGCGGCTACAGAGTATACAGCAGGCATCACCTCTGCGGTGAATTTCTGGTATTTCATTGCGCACACTACCAATGTAACTAACGATGCATGGTCCACCGTAGCGCCTCCCAGTCCAACCCCTGCACAGATGGCCGCTTTCCTTGCCAACCCGAAAGTAGCCTTCACCGGTACGGACGACCAGAAGCTGGATAAGATTTATGCACAGGAATGGTTATCGTTTTTCCGTCAGCCCTGGCTCGCTTACAATTTATGGAGAAGAACCGGCCGCACTCCCCGCGATGGCAATCCTGCGACTTATGTGAACTTTAACAGGCTGCAATATCCAACACAGGAATCGGTTAATAATACTGCCAATTACCAGGCCCAATCAGACAAGATGGGTGGTAATTCCAACACCGTGAAGGTTTGGTGGATGAAATAATACTGTGAATTTAGATGAATAATAACAGCCCCGGGGACGTCATCTCCCCGGGGCTTCTTTATGGTACCGCCTGCAGGAAAATATTAATTCGCAATTAAATTTTGCTACATTAGCAGGGGGCCACTTCCTATGCATGCGCAGCTATATGACGATAAAGAACTATTCCGGCTGATTTCGGAAGGCGATGAAACCGCTTTCCGGATGCTTTTCCGGCGGTATGTTCCGGAGCTGCGCCCACTTATCCTGCATCTTACCAAAACTGCTGCTGTTACAGATGATATTATCCAGGAAACATTTCTCCGGCTGTGGATCAGCCGCGATAAACTGCCTGAAATAGACATGCCCCGTTCCTGGCTGCTGCGGATCGTTTTCCATCTTTCCTTCTCCTGGTTGCGCAAACAGGTAGTGCATCACAAAGCCATTGATACCATTACTTCCCGTTATACGTCTGACGAGCCAGCCAGCAATACGGAAGAAACGATGGTATACAATGCCATGATGAAACAGGTAGGCGCCGCAGTAGCGCAGCTGCCGCCCCAGGCAAAGCGCATTTATCTTCTGAGCAGGGAGAAAGGGCTTAAAATACCGGAGATCGCCCGCGAGCTGTCCATTGCGCCCGGCACGGTTAAAAACTCCCTGGTAAGATCGCTGCAGTTTATCCGGAAGCAACTGGAATTATCAGGGCACCTCTTTCCCGCCGTGGTGGTGTGGTTGCTCACCCGCTGAATGTTTTTAAATTGTCAATATTGTGCTGAAATAAGTCAAGGAAGTAAGGTTAACATTACTGCCTGCCTGCTACCTTCGTTGTTCAAACCACGATTATGAAGTACCATCACCTGTTGCTGTTTTCATGGCTGTTGTTGTTTTCCTGTAAAGATGCGCCGCACCAGGGCATCCGGTACGGAATGGTTACCGGCCTCCGGCCTGAAAAAATAGACGAGTACAAATCATTGCATGCTAAAGTATGGCCGGAGGTCCTGAAAACGATTGAAGCCTGTCATATCCACAATTATTCCATCTACCTGAAAAATATAGATGAGCGCTGGTACCTGTTCAGTTATTTTGAATATACCGGTAAAGATTTTAATGGAGATATGGAGAAGATGAAGAAGGACAGTATCACTCAACAGTGGTGGAAAGTAACAGCGCCCTGCCAGCTGCCTTTGCCGGATGCTGCGGCGAAAGGAGAAACCTGGTCAGGTATGGAAGAGGTTTTTCACGTGGAGTAAACGATGGGTGCAGCCATTTTGCTGAAACACAAAATTAATACACCCCATACCGGTTTTTGATTAAATTTATACCCTGTAATCAAACCGGTACGTTTGTCATTCGTTCAGTTATACAATGAAAAAGAGCTTCTGGCCGGCGTTGCCGGCGGAGATGAAAAGGCGTTTCATGCCCTCTATTATCATTACAGTCCACGTATCTACAGCAATTTATTGAAACTGGTAAAGTCGGCCGACCTGGCGCAGGAGCTGTTGCAGCAGGTATTTGTAAACATCTGGCTCCGGCACAGCACTATCGACCCGGAGAAATCCTTCCGTTCCTACCTGTTTGCCACCGCTAATAACCTGGTGGTCGACTTTTACCGGAAAGTAAAGCGTGACAAGCTTTTAATGGACAAGCTGCTTGCTGCTGCACAGGAATATTACCTGCATACAGAAGAATGGCTGCACGAAAAAGAAACCAGGCACCTGATACAGGAAGCCATCGACGAGCTTCCTCCGCAACGTAAGATCATCTTTACGCTTTGCAAGCTGGAAAACAAGACCTATAAAGAGGTGAGCCAGCTGCTGGGCATTTCACCCGCTACAGTCAACAGCCAGATCGTGAAAGCTACCAGCGCCATACAAAAAAAGCTGATGGCCAACCGGGATGTTGCCGGTATCCTGCTGGCTTACCTCATCCTTCATTAACTTCTCTTATTTATGGCGGAAGCCGGTTAGAAATTTTTTTTCTTCCGGGTAAATGTATATCTCCCTTCATTCGTATTAGCTGTATGAACCAAGATCCCGATGCATCTTTTTTAAAAGAATTATTTGCCAGGTTCCTGGAGAACCGCTGCAGCGAAGAGGAGATCCGCCTGTTGATGACGTATGCAGAAAAAGAAGAATACCGGGATTTATTTTCCGGGATGATAAGCCATGCGGTTGCTGAAGACCACCCGGAGGAAGAATCGCTGTACGCCATGCATAAAGACGTAATTGATGAGGTAAGCACACAGATCACACCACCGGTACCTGCCCCGGGAAAAGCGGTGCGCAGGTGGCTGCCTTACCGCGTAGCGGCGGCAGTGGCGCTACTGCTGCTGGCAGGGGGCGTTTGGCGCTGGTATTCCCGTTCGCATACCCCAACGCCCGCGCTTAATGTAGCGGCACATACGCCAATGAATGATACCGCTGCAGCCGGAAATAAGGCCGTTCTGATCCTGGCAAACGGCACAGCTATAGCCCTGGACAGCGCTGCCAATGGCCTGCTTGCCCAACAGGGACAGGCACAGGTGATCCAACCTGCCGCCGGCAACCTGGTGTATTCCTCCACTGCAGGGGCTTCCGCTGAGCCGCTGTACAATTCCATCATGACGCCAAAGGGCGTACAATACCAGGTAACACTGTCCGACGGCACAAAGGTATGGCTGAATGCCTCTTCCACACTGCGTTTCCCCGCATCGTTCACCGGGGCCAACAGGCAGGTGACATTAACCGGGGAAGCCTATTTCGAAGCAGCTGTCAATACAGAAAAGCCTTTCGTGGTGGTAGTGGATAGCCTGCGTGTTACTGTGCTTGGCACCAGTTTCAATATCATGGCCTATAAGGACGAAAAGACCATCAATACTACGCTGCTGGAAGGCGCTGTAAGCCTGACAGGCGCTAATACCACCACGCTGTTGAAACCCGGGGAACAGGCGCAGCTGGGGCAGCAGGGAAATATCCGGGTGGCAAAGAAAGCAGATATACGTGCAGTAATGGCCTGGAAGAACCGTCTGTTCTGGTTTGAGCAGGATGATATCCATACCGTCATGCGGCAATTGTCAAGAGAATACAATATAGAAGTGGAGATCCGGGGTAATATCCAACGTCATTTTACCGGCTCCATTCCACGCGATGTGAATGTATCAACCGTTCTTGAAGTATTACAGAAAACAGGCGGAGTGCACTTTACAATGAACAATGGAAAAATAATTGTCACACCTTAAAACATGTTAGTTATGAGCACCTGACTGTAACAAGCGCCAAAAAAACCGGAAGCGGCCTAATGCTCCCGGTCAGTAAGGCAAAAGAAAACAATTCTTTCTGGTAACCGTAATCTTTTATCCCAAATCAAATGTATGTATTTGAATGCTTATTTCAAAGGCAGAGGAGTCCTGTGCCATCTCATTTCCACAACTGCAAAGGTTATGCAACTCACCGCTATTGTATTGCTCGCCGCATGTCTGCAGGTATGTGCCACAGCCCGTGCACAAAAGGTAACCATATCCGGCAAAGATGTATCACTAAAGGAGATCTTTACTGAGATCAGGAGCCAGACCGGCTACAATTTTATTTACACCAACGAAGACCTGCAACACGTTGTACCTGTAACACTGGATGTAAAGAATGCAGCGCTCCGCGATGTGCTGGACATCTGCTTCGCCCGTCAGCCGCTGGATTATTCCATCCTGGAAAAAATAATTATTGTAAAACCGAAAGCGCCTGTACTACCGGTTGTAGTCAGTGTAACCGGCACCGTTACCGATGCTGTTACCGGGAAACCACTGCCTGGCGTTAGCATCCAGGTAAAAGGGACTTCCTCCGGTATTGCAACGGATGAAAAAGGCCACTACAGCCTGAGCGCGCCGGATAATGCCGTCCTGGTATTTTCTTACCTGGGTTATATAAAGAAAGAAATATCACTGGCAGGGCAAACTACGGTAAATGTGGCCCTTTCTCCTTCCAATACCGGCCTGAACGAAGTGATAGTAGTGGGATATGGTACGCAACGAAAAGAAGATCTTTCCGGTTCCGTATCTTCCATTAACTACGATCAGCAGATGCAGAACCGCGCCATTACAGATGTATCCCAGGCACTGTCCGGCGCTGCATCGGGCATCTCTGTATCGCAAACTTCCGGGCAACCCGGCCGCGATGGGGCCGTACTGCGCATCCGCGGGGTAGGTACGCTCAACAATTCAGACCCGCTGGTGCTTATCGACGGCATCGTGGGATCGCTGAATAACCTGAACCCTAACGACGTGGCCAGCATCTCCATACTGAAAGATGCCGCCTCCGCAGCAATTTACGGTTCCCGCGCCGCCAACGGCGTTATTCTCGTTACTACCAAAAGAGGGAAGAAAGGAAAAACCGTGATCAACTACAACGGGTCTGCCGGCGTGCAAAAAGCCACTCATCTCTTTGAACCGGTAACGGATTATGTTACCTATATGCAGCTGATGAACCGCATCCAGAAAGCGGATAACCCCGATAATACAGATCTCTTCAAACCGGCCACCATAGAAGCCTGGAAGAATGCCAAAGACCCGGTATTGTTTCCCAATACCAACTGGATGGATGTGATCTTCAAACAGGGCATCATCACCCGGCATAACCTCTCTGTCAGCGGGGGCAATGAAAAAACAGATTACTATCTCTCTATGGGATATCTCTATAACAAAGGTATCATGGAGTCAACAGACAATACCAAATATTCATTGCGCCTGAATATGGATCATAAGATCAGTGATAAGGTAAAGATCGGGGCCATCCTCACTTCCTACTGGAACAAGGTGAATGAGCCTTTTGATGTAACCACCCTGTTGTATTACAGCGCGAACTCCGTGCCCGGCGTAACGCCTACTATGACCAAAGACGGCGTCACCCGCTATGGCGGCAGGAATACAGATGATGAAAGCCCCAATGCCATTAACCCGCAACAGTATATGGA
>NZ_DATCRD010000033.1:0-19271 GCF_036569185.1 Chitinophaga sp. | reverse complement strand
GCTGAATGTAACAGATGTGTTTAAAACCAATTATTTCCGCGGAGATTTTGACAATGCGGGCAAATATACTTCTGTTTCCAGTAAGTGGGATGCACAGCAGTTCAGGGTAACTTTTAACTACCGTTTCGGAAATAACAATGTAAAAGCAGCCCGTAACCGCCAAACCGGGCTGGAAGCAGAACAGAATCGTATAAAACAGGGCGGTAACTAGGCCCGGCCTGTGTGAAGATGGTTTTTTAGGTATATAAGGATGGAAAAACGTAGCCCTTTACCGGGCTGCGTTTTCCTTACCACTTTCACCGGATAAAGATGTGCCGGTTTCATCACAGGAAATAGCAATTTGGTCAAATTTGAGGCAGGCGGATGGGCTATTGCAATAATTTTAAAAAAAATTTTACCGGTGCCCCGTTTTCATCCATTCTCTATAAATAATTAATAATTAATCAGATAACGAAATTTTGCTGTTGATTAAACGGATAAAGTCGTACTAAACCGGAAATTTCCCCGTCAGCTTCATGCAACCTTTTTTACAATTACCGTCTTTATAATGAAAGTATCAGCCACTAACTTGAATCAGACGCCACTAGCAGCAAATGTTGTAGAACGCTGCAAAAAAGGAGATGTCCGTGCATTTCGTGAATTGTACGAAGCCTATTCGGCTGCGATGTATAACATTTGCCTGCGTATGACCAATAACGTGAATGATGCAGAAGACACTTTGCAGGAGGCTTTTATCCAGGTATATAAAAGCATTAACAAGCTGGAACAAACTGCCAGCATCAGCGCCTGGATCAAGCGGATTGTGGTAAACCACTGTTTGAATACACTGCGTAAAAAGAAAGTGTATTTTGAAGAAGTGGAGGAAGTGGAAGTGATGGCAGAAGAAGGCATTGATGAGGCCCAGTTTACCTGGACCGTTGCCGCAGTAAAATCGGCCATACACGGACTGCCACAGGGATACCGTACCGTATTGAATCTCTATCTTTTTGAGGAGTATTCACACCGGGAAATAGCAGAAATGCTGGGTATCACCGAATCCACCGCCAAAACACAATATATGCGTGCAAAGGAGAAGGTAAGACAAATTGTAAAACAGCAAAATGTAACTCGTTAATGCCAGACAATTTTGAAGGGTTTATCCGGCAGCACCGGGACGAATTTGAAGAACAGGGGCCTTCACCGAGGGTTTGGGCCGCACTGGAGAAGGAGCTGACGGGCAGTAGTAAGGGAAAGGTAATTTCACTGTTACAGAAAAACTGGTTTAGAGCAGCCGTGATAGCAGTATTGCTGGCCAATGCCGGTGCTCTCTTTTACTTTACCAAAAACCGTCAGCCGCAACAGCAGGATCTTGCTGTATTAGCGCCAGACATACAGGAAGCGGGCGTTTACTATACCTCGCGCATAAACGAAAAACTGCAGCTGATCGGGGCTTATCCCGATTCAACGCTGGGACTGGATAGCGTTGCCCGTAAGGAACTGGAACTTCGCAACGATACTTATAAAGCACTGGAAAAAGAATTAAAGAATAATCCGGGCAATGAAAGAATCCGCGCAGCCATGGTGCGCTATTACCAGCTGAAGCTGGATCTGTTGGATAAAATTTTGGAGGAGTTACAGGCGAAACACGCAACTCCCGGTCATACAAAAAAACAATATGAAGCTGAAATTTAAATGCTTGTTATTTCTGCTGATGCCTTTACTGGCGCAGGCCCACAACGGAGCTACGGCTTACAAAAGAACCATTGTAAAGGAGTTTAATGTAAATGATAACGCCTCGTTAAATATTTCCAATAAGTATGGCAAAATTATTTTTCATGCGTGGAACAAAAGCGATATCAAAGCAACCATTACCGTAACCGGCTTCGGTAAAAATGACGAGCAGGCAAAAGCAATTGCAGAACTGGTAGAGATAAATGCCACTCAGCTTAATAACCTGGTATTACTGAATACAGATTATAACCCATCGAAGAGTAGTTCCGGCTGGTTTTCATGGGGAGGCAAGATGGATTCCAAAGATTACGTGAACATTGATTACGACATTTATATTCCTCAAAGCATGCAGAACCTGATGGTGAAGAACCAGTTTGGGGATGTGATTGTGGATAAATTCAGTTTTCCGGCCACCCTGGAAATGAATTACTGCACTTTTGATATCCGTGAAGCGCAGGATCTTCTTTTAAAGATCAATTACTGTGATAAAGGTAAGATCGGCAAGGCAAAAAGGGTAACCGTGAAAGGGAATTATTCCGATATCCGTGGGGAGCAGTTGGAAGCGCTCGATGCCAATTCCAACTATAGTGAGTATGGGTTTAACCGGGTGGGCAACCTGAAGATCTCTTCTAATTATGACGATTATAAAATAGATGTAGCAGGTGCAGTAGCAGGCCGGGGCACTTATTCCGATATAAAGATAAAAGAGCTGCAGCAGCTGGCAGACCTGAGCATGACCTATGGGAATGTAAAGATAGAGAAGGTGAGTAGCGGCTTTAAGCAGGCTGATTTCCAGCTTACCTATTCCGATGTGGATATCAGGTTCGGGTCCAGGCAGCCATTGTATATAGAAGCGAACCTGGTAAACGGGGACCTGAGCACCGGTGGACTGGAGCTGAAGAATGTGATATCAAACAAGAGAAATTCAACCCTGCGTTATACCGCGGTGGCAGGAGGAGGCAATGAATCATCTCCTTATATAAAAATACGGGGTACAAATAGCGATGTAGACCTGGATACTTATTAAACAGATCAGAACGCCATTCTAAATCTTTTTAAATAATACTGACTATGAAACGAATTGCTGCTTATTGCCTTGTTGCTTTGCCATTATTGTTGGCCACCAGCGTGCTTCTTTCCTTTACACGCCCGTACGAGGAAACGATAAAAGGAAACGGGAATGTGAAACAGGAATCCCGGGAAGCATCTGCCTTTACAGATATCAGTACTTCCGGTGTTTACAAAGTGATCATTGAACAGGGAAATACCCATAGTATCCGGGTAGAGGCGGAAGACAACCTGCTGCCTTATATTATAACAGATATATCCCATGGTGAATTAAGCATTCATTCAAAGAAAGGCTATAATATTCAGCCTACAAAAGAGGTCAGGGTATATATCACCCTGCAGAAGGTGGATAGGTTATCGGCCAGCGGAGCCAGTGGCTTTACCAGTAAGGGTAAACTTACCAGCGACCTTATCCGGATGGATTTCAGCGGCGCTGCTGATGCCAACCTCGACATCCATACCCGTGAACTGAAAGTAGGCGTTTCGGGGGCAGGTAACATTACCCTGAAAGGAAATACAGATAAAGCAGACTATGTTATTTCCGGTGCGGCTGATATTTCAGCGCTGGACCTGCCTACTGATGAAGTAAAACTTGGTATTTCCGGTACCGGCAAAGCAGACGTATTTGTGCAGAAGAACCTGAATGTAGTGATTTCAGGCATGGGAAAAGTAAAATATAAAGGAGAGCCCAGCATTAACCAGATCATATCCGGTATGGGTAAGATCAGTAAGATATAATAACAAGTTAGATTTAGAGTATATAGCGGCAGGTAGTTCTCTACCTGCTTTTTCTTTTTTATATTTGTTGTTCGAATATAAAATTTTTTATTATGCCGTCCTTTGATATTGTTAGCAAAGTAGATTTACAGACACTGGATAATGCTATAAACACGGTGAAGAAAGAGATCACCAACAGGTTTGATTTCAAGGGTTCACATGTGGAGATTGAGCTGAACAAGAAAGAGCTGGTGCTGAACATAGAAGTGGAAAGCGATATGAAACTGGGCCAGGTACTGGATGTGCTGGTAAGTCGTACCATGCGCCAGGGGCTGGATGCCAGTATTTATGATATGAGCAAGGAACCTTACCAGAGCGGAAAGGTGTTTAAGAAGGAAATACCCGTGCGTAACGGTATCAAACAGGAAGATGCCAAAAAGATCGTGAAAATGATCAAGGATGCCGGTTTAAAGGTACAGGCGGCTATTATGGATGATATTGTGAGGGTAACAGGTAAGAAGATCGATGATTTACAGGAGGTGATACAAAAAGCCAAGGAATCCAACCTGGGTATACCTTTGCAGTATGTAAACATGAAATCTTGATTTTTTTAAGAATAATCTTTGGGTGTTAAAGAAAATTGGTTAACTTTGCACCCTGTATTTACAATAATTTTGATATGAAACAGGGAATCCATCCAGAAAGTTACAGATTTGTGATATTTAAAGATATGTCAAACGGAGAGAGCTTTTTAAGCCGCTCTACCGCTCCTTCCAAAGAAACTGCAAAGTGGGAAGATGGTAATGAGTATCCGTTGATTAAGTTGGAAATTTCCAATACTTCTCACCCTTTTTATACTGGTAAGAATGTATTGGTGGATACTGCAGGACGTATTGATAAATTCAACAAGCGCTACGCTAAGAAAGCATAGTTGTTAAGTAAAATATTTTTAGGGAAATCCCATCGGCTTATCGATGGGATTTTTTATTTTAGCCCCTTATGGAGCGTAACTATATTCTTTTTGACACGCCCGTACGTGAGCTGTTATACCCCTTTACACATACAAGACCCATTGCTGCCTGCAGAGTAGGGATACTTACCATACAGGAGAAATGGGAGCATTGGCTGGGTACAGGAATCAGTCATTTCACCGTACCGCATCTGCAGGATAAATTTCCCTTGCTATACAAAGACAGCCAAACCGTTAATATTTTACTAAGTGGGCATATACTGCCGGACGCCGCACTGGTAGCCGCTATCCATGGGTTGCAGCCGGAAGAGGAATTGTATAAAGACAACCAGTTACTGGCCAAAGCGGTACTGGGAGAGGGCGGGGCATTACTGGCTCCGGGCGACCGGAAAAATTATCCGGGGGAAGTACTGGGAATTTATAAGCCTTGGGATATCTTTGCGCTCAACGATAAAGCGATCAGGGCAGATTACCAGCTGCTTACAACCGGCAGAAAATCTGCCATCTTATCACACACCAATCAACAGAGCAATCATACGGACATTTTTGTGGAAGCCGGCGCTAAAGTAGCGTATAGCATACTGAATGCGGATACGGGGCCGATTTATATCGGGAAAAACGCCGAGGTGATGGAAGGATGTATGATCAGGGGGCCTTTTGCAATGGGAGAAGGCGCTGTGTTGAAAATGGGGACAAAAGTATATGGAGCTACCACGCTTGGGCCATATTGTACCGGTGGCGGTGAGATCAAGAACAGTGTGATGTTTGGTTACTCCAACAAAGGGCATGATGGTTACCTGGGGGATGCGGTGATAGGAGAATGGTGCAACCTGGGAGCCAATACATCGGGTTCCAACCTGAAGAATAACGTATCCGACGTGAAAGTGTGGATGGAAGGGCAGGGAGAAGCAATATCCGCAGGCAAGAAATGCGGGGTGCTGATGGGGGATTACAGCCGGTGTGGTATTAATACCATGCTGAATACCGGTACCGTGATAGGGGTGTCGTGCAATGTATTTGGAGGGCATTTCCCGCCAAAGTTTGTGCAGTCTTTCAGCTGGGGCAGCGACGGAATTTACCGTTTGGCGGAGGCCCTGAAGGATGCTGGCAGCTGGATGGCGTTAAAAGGCAGGGAACTAACGGAAGAGGACAAGCAGGTACTGGAAGCATTATATGTCCAAATAAATCAGAAAGACCTTAAAACTTAATATCACAGTATGAGAAAGAAAATTGTTGCAGGTAACTGGAAAATGAACCTTACGCTGGCACAGGGTGAGCAGCTGATCAACGATATCCTGCAGGCAGGACTGAAACTGAAAGAAGGACAGGAAGTGATTGTGGCTACGCCGTTTCCTTATTTACAGAAGGCAAAGTCGCTGCTGAAGAATTACCCGGGTTTTTATGTGGCTGCGCAGAACTGCTACAGTGAAAAATCAGGTGCTTTTACCGGCGAGGTATCT
The DNA here is from genome assembly GCF_036569185.1 of Chitinophaga sp. Taxonomy (GTDB): domain Bacteria; phylum Bacteroidota; class Bacteroidia; order Chitinophagales; family Chitinophagaceae; genus Chitinophaga. Next base: position 13,346 of record NZ_DATCRD010000033.1, on the reverse strand, counting down.
GCAGAGATGCTGCAATCAATAGGGGTGGATTACGTGATCCTGGGTCACTCAGAAAGAAGGGAATATTTCCAGGAAAGCAATGCTATGCTGGCTAAGAAGATAGACCAGGCGCTGGCTAACGGGTTGAAGCCAATTTTCTGCTGTGGTGAGCCGCTGGAAATCAGGCAGGCCGAAACCCAGAATGCTTATGTAGCCAAGCAGCTGGAGGAAAGCTTATACCATCTTACAGCGGAGCAACTGAAAAATGTAGTGATTGCATATGAGCCTATTTGGGCTATTGGTACCGGTTTAACTGCCAGTGCTGCACAGGCGCAGGATATGCATGCGTTTATCCGTTCACAGATTGCTAATAAGTTTGGCCGTGAGGCAGCCCTGCATACTACCATTTTATATGGAGGCAGTGCGAAACCGGGAAATGCGGCTGAATTGTTTGCCAATGAGGATGTAGACGGTGGTTTGATTGGTGGTGCTTCCCTGGTGGCGGCTGATTTTGTGGCGATTATTGAGAAGCTGTCTTAAGTAATTGAGAAATACGCAGTTATTATAACTGCGTATTTTTTTAGTAAATAATGCTAAAAAAATTAGTATTTCTGAAAAAAGGTTGTATATTCGTATTGTCATTCTAACAGGAAGAATTAAAATATCAGGTTATGAATACGAATTATGAAATTTCGGAAGAGGTATTTGATTATTTGGTAGTAGTGAATCCGGATGCATTGGTAGCAAAAGATGTTACCCGTATCCGCCAGTTTATAGCAACTGAGTTAGGCGATACGAAGATGTCTGCCGCACCGGTTCATGTGGCCTTGTTCAGGTCAGCTTTTCCTGAACGTTTCCAGGACGATTTCGTGGATATGCTGGAAGATGTAGCGCGTAAGCAGGCTGGTTTTGCCATTTATACGGCAAAGATGGATGCCCTGAGACATGCGGACGGACATAACAGCGTTTTCATCAATGTGGCTAACCCCAAACCACTGATTGATCTGCACCGTAGTATTATGCAGGCTTTTGAGTTGAAGCCGCAGGCATTCAAACCGCATATTATGCTGGCAAGAGGCCTGCAGGATGCGGAAGTAAATATGGTAATGCCATTACTGGCGCAGCAGATTTTTGTGCGCAGCTTTAATTGCCATTGTTTTAGCCTGCTGAAAAGGCCGACGTCCGGTGGTAAGTATGAGCGGGTGAAAGACTTTGTTTTTGGAGATATTGAGCACATGGTGGGTTCATTATTTAATTATGCTGCCGCTTAGGCAGTGAACGATAGTCTGATGCAGGAATTACCGGATGGTAGATTCGCAGGATTGGTGAAATGTTACGGGTAAAATAATTTGTTATCCCCTATATCAATTTTCATCAGTGTTTGTTTCCCTCAAGTTAACCATCCTTTCATACTGTTGCTATTGTAAACTTTCAGCTGCTGTTACAGGTTAGTTGTAAAGATGCAGTAGTTATTAGATCCGTAGGCGCATTTTCATAGGTTGCTGCGTATCATAAATCCGGTAAATCCTGGTTCAGAGGTTTGTTTGTTTAACTGATTCTTCTTTTATAGTATGTCCTGATTGCCCCGGCTGTAATAAGTTTTCCGGTTGTTTGTATCTTTGACGAATATTTAGTATGTTTTGTGTGGGAGCTGTATTCATGTAATATAATCCCATCCGAGAAAGACCATTACAGGGAAAATCGTTATAAATTTATGGCAACCAGTACAGTTGTACACAAAGAAATTATTGTGAAGGGCCGTGTGCAGGGAGTAGGATTCAGAGCTAATGCAAAGCGGGTAGCTGATTCAATGCATATAAACGGACAAGTAAAGAACCTGCTCGATGGAAGCGTGTGGATCCTGGCAGAGGGAGCAGCAGGAGAAATGGAACAATTTATTGCATGGTGCAGATCGGGGCCGGCAATGGCTGCAGTGAAGGAGCTGGAGATCACTGATGGTGATGTACAAAATATCAAAGGGTTTACTATCCTTTATTCATAAATCCCTGGTCCGGTAACAGCAGGTGCTTCGTTACCTATGCCAATAAAGTTATCTGTGACTGGCAGACAATAGGCGCAAAGAAATTTTACGGCACATTGCAACTGAATACAACCGTGAAAATTTCTTTGCGCTTTTGTCATGCATGATTACCGGTTAATTGGTGCTAGTGTATTTTTTCTGGAAAGACTTATCCAGCGCTGCTTTCGGAACAACGATGGTAATAGTGTTTACGGCAAAGTAAGCTTCAGACACGTTCATGTATCCTCCAAAAGGACTGGAGTTTTTGCCCCAGGAGTTCTTTACCAGGAAGAAGGTTTTACCTTTTGGAGATTTTTCAATACCGGTAATGTGCATGAGATGATCATCCTGGGTAACCAGCTCTTCGTATAGCTTTTGCCGTGACTCCTGTGTGTAAGCGGGTTCTGCTACATCAGGATCGATACTGTCTTTTTTCATGGTGATCTCAGGGGAAGTAAGTAATGCAAATCCTTTGCTGCTGGCAAATCCTTTATTGCTTACATCTGCATCCCACAATACCGTATAGCCTTTTTGCAGGGCTGTTTCAGTAATACCGGTGAGCTCTGCCAACGGTACATTGTAGTAGGCGCCATTGGAGAAATTGTCTGGTACCTCAATGATGAAGGGCTTGTAAAAAGGATGATGTGTAAAGGAGGTCAGGAAAACGTAGTCATCTTCATTGAATTTTACCACTTCTTTTGCAAAGCTTTGCGGCGTATAAGTTTTGCCATTATATTCAAAGCTGGCAGGAGGGGCTCCCATGTATTCATCAAGAATGCCTGTAAACGTTGATACCCAGTTGTCTGGTACCGGGGATACTTTGATGATACTATCAAGATATTTTTTCATGGTCACCACCATTTCTGAGTGGTTATGCATAGTGGCATTGCCTTTTAAACCGCTGTAAACGCTTTCCGGTTCAATGCCATAGGTGGCAATGGAATGGATCACATCATGCGCCAGTCCGCCCTCATCGAAACGCGCGAAGCCCTGGCGCCGTACATAGTTTTTGGCTTTTTCTATGTAGATATTGCGGGCGGTGAACATTTCAGACAGGTCCAGTTCAGGTAATCCTTTGCGTAAACACTCCGACTCTACCATGGAAGTAGAGGAAAACGACCAGCAGGTGCCGGTCATACCCTGGTTTTTAACCGGGGTGGCTGCATTGATCTTACCGTTGCCCAGGTTACTGATTACAACGCCCTTTTCCTGTGCGCCTGCCGCGATAGCGGTGAACATGGCAAGGGTGAAACAAAATGCTTTCATATGTTATCTCATTAAATAATTCACCTAAAGATAAGTGAACCCTTATAATAAAAAATACCATTACCGTATGAACGGTAATGGTACGGATGCAATCTGCAATAGAATGGCAGTAAATCAGTTTTCTGTATGGGAGCTGGAACTTTGCAGTGTAATCTGTTTTCCCTGCAGGTATTTCTGGTATTTATTGACCACATTGTCCGGTTGTTTGACACCGTTGATGAACAGGCCATTTTCATTTTTTTCCAGCTTATAGCCTTTTTGGGTATCAAGGAGCTTATCGGCTTCCATTTGGGAAATCATTTCTTTGTAAAAGGCCTGGGTTGTGCGGGCTCTTTCCGCAGCTTCTTTTGCTCTCCTGGCTCCTTCCTCTGCTCTTTTCGCACCTTCATGGGCCATCTTTTCTGCAACCTTGGCCCGTTCAGCGCCTTCCTTTGCTCTCCGTTCTCCTTCGGCAGTTCTTTTTGCATTTTCCCGGTCCCTGGCTATATTTTCCCGTACCCTGGCGGCATTGGCAAGCGCTTCGGCCCTGTTTTTACGGGCTTCTTCCAGGGAGGTGGCAGCGTGTTTGAGGCCTTCCTTAGTTTCTTTACTTATTTTATCATAGAAGACTTTTGTATTCATATTGGCATAAGCCATTTGCAGATTTTTATTGAGCGCAGTAAAATCAATGTTTTTAAGCGCTTCAGCGGCTTCTTTTTGTGCATCGCTGATCTTGCTCCAGTCGATGTTTTTAAGGGCTTTCAGGCTTTCCTCCTGTGCTTTGCGGGCTTCGGCGGACACTTCATCCCATTTGATATTTTTGGTGGCTTCGGCTATTTCTGCCTGTACCTTTTTCATATTCACTTCATTCAGCTGTTTCATCGCCTCCTGTACGCTTTTCTGAGCTTCGCGGATCTGCTGGCGTACTTCGTCTTTGTTAAACTGATAATCGAAGTTGAATGTCTGTGTTTGATTGGTATTTTGGGTGCGTTTACCGTTCTTATTTACGTTTACCCTGGTATTTACATTGGTATTTACATTGGTAGAAACATTGCTCTGGTCGGATACCTGGATATCGGAGAGATCCAATGACAGATCTTCTTTTAATGGTGCAAGGGGCGTCAATGGTGTAGGAGAAGGCGACGGTGATGGTGCAACTGCCGGTTCGGGTGCAGGTACGGGGGCAGGAACTGTTGCAGGAGGCGGTGGTGGCGCCGGAAGTACAGTATCGCGGGTAACTGCTGCCAGTTGTTGCCGGAATTTGCTGGTGATTTCATCCGGTTCGGTCACAGGTATTTTTTCCTGTGGCGTGCTGGTGTTTACGGCGGTTTTTGCTTTTGTTGGTTCCTGCTGTTCGTTATTGTTTTTTCCTTTAGCCGGATTTAGCCATGCAATAGATATCAGGCCGGTGGCAATGATCAGTACGGCTAAAAATTTCTGGCTATAGTTAAGGTGTTTAGTTTTCATTTCCATGATGCGTTTAATGCGATGAAACAGATGTTGTTTACTGTCTGCAGCAGCCATGGTAAGCCGGTTGGCGGTAAGACGATATTCTTCCAACGCCACCAGTGCATGTGCGTATTGCAGTGGTTGAACGGTGCTGGCTATTACCAGGTCGTCGCAACAATGTTCCCTTTCCATACGGATGATTTTGGAAATCAGCCATACAAAAGGATTGAAGAAAAGGATGGTTTCAACAATTGATTGGAAGATATTCAACAGATAATCATTGCGTTTGATATGGGCAAGTTCATGCAGCAGCACGGCTTCGAGCTGGGCTTCTGTAAGGTTGTTCACCATCGCTACCGGTAGGAGGATGAGGGGCTTTATAAATCCCAGCATCACGGGCACCTGTACATGCCTGGAGATGAGCAGCTTCACCTTACGGGGGATCTGCAGCCTTGCAGCCAGTTTGTCCAGGTGTTTGTCCCATGCCTCTCCCATTGGCTCTATCCGCGTAGTGCGGATCTTGCGGAGTTGAAACAGATCGGACAATAACTTAATGATCATGCCCGTCATACCGGCAATATATAACGTTACCAGGAAAGGAAAACAAAGCTCCAGGTTGGGAAACAGCCATATCAGCGGGTCCTGGTTAGGGTACACGGCGGGAATATGCACGGGTTCCTGTAAGGCGATTGTACCGCTGAAGTGTTGTATAGTTTCTCTTGCTTCCTGCAGTCGTTGCACATGTAGGTACAGTGTGGCAAGGAACCAGGTAAAAATGCCGGAAAGCGATAGCAGCGACAGGTTATACTTTATCCGCGCGCCCGCCTGTGGCCAGAGTTTTAATACTATCCGCAGGCAGGCGTAAATAAAAAATGCCTGCCACATGGAATGAAGGATGGTCCAACCCAGGGCGCGTACAAAGTCGCCCGTAATAGGTAATACATTCATAGTACTAGATTTACCTGTTATCCTTTTGTTGTTTTTCTATTGCAGTGAGATACTGACGGATCTTTTGGAGCTCTTCTTCTGAAGACTGGTGATGGCCCAGGGCCTGCATCACCAGTTGAGAGGCGGAGCCGCCAAAAACGGTATCTATCATTTTGTCAAGTAATTGCTGTTGTGTTTTCTGCTGTGAAATGGCGGCTGTATATACATGAGTTTTGCTGCTGGTATCGCGCGCTACCAGTTCTTTTTCATGCATGATCTGCATCAGTTTAAGGGTAGTGGTATAGCCGGCATCTTTCGTTTGAGACAGGATATCATGTATCTCACGAACGGTGCTGGGGCCTCTTTCCCAGAGTATACCCAAAATTTCCAATTCACTTTCTGTGGGCCGGATCTGTTTCAAAGCAATGATTTGTAATGATGATTATTATTGTACGAATATCTTCGTAAACAAATGTACGATAGTTTTCGTAATTGCAAAATATTGGGGTATATTTTTTTTTCGCGGGTTTTGTCTGACTCAGGATTCCCTTGATTATGCTGATTAGCTTGATCTCTTTTTTTAGGATTTTAAAGGTTTGGGAGATATAAACAGATATTGTCTGACTCAGGATTCCCTTGATTCTACTGATTGTCTTTTTCTTTCGGAGTTTTAAGAGTTGGGAGAGATATAGGCGAATGTTTTCGCTGATGTGCCTTAATTCAAAATTACACAGATCCTCTTTTTTTATGGAATTTAGAAATAATGGGAGAAAAACGCTCAAACCGCTTCTTCTCCCGTTGATAATAGTTAATTGAAAAATAAATCAGGAATAATCAAAAAAGTAAAACTCCAAAAATAAATCAAAAAGACAATCAGTAGAATTAAGGGAATCCTGAGTCAGACAACATCCGCTTATATCTTTTCCGGATTAACAAATTAAATCAGTATAATCAGTGTAATCCCGAGTCAGACAACATTCGCTGCTCCTTCCTCAACTGCCGTGTGGTTTTCCGGCTACCGTCGGCACTCCAGCCGGGGGCATCAAAAATATAATGCAGGGCTTCACGAAGGGAGCGGGCTTGCCGTATATCCCGCCCGATATCCAGCCATTCGTGGGTGGCAATGCGGAATGGATTATAGGTGTGTATATTCTTGGTAAGGCCATATACCGGTCGTTGTCTTTCTGGCGTGAATGTACCAAACATGCGGTCCCAGATGATAAGAATACCTGCATGATTACGGTCCAGGTAATCGATATCGGAACCGTGATGTACACGGTGATGCGAAGGGGTATTGAATATATATTCTATGGGCGCCGGCAATTTATGAATCACCTCTGTATGGATCCAGAACTGGTAGATCAGGCTGATAGCCTGCATACTCATCACCATTACCGGGTGAAAGCCCACAAGCGGCATCCAGAGCCAGAAGGTGAAGGTGCCGGTTAAATTGCCCGTCCATGTCTGGCGCAGGGCAGTAGCGAGGTTATATTTTTCAGAGGAATGATGAATTACATGGGAGGCCCAGAAAAAGCGGATACCATGACTGCAACGGTGGAACCAATAGTAACTGAAATCATCTGCAAAAAAACAAAGTACCCATGCCCACCAGGTAAATCCTAATGTAAACAGCCGGAACTGGTAGAGAAAAAGGTAGATGCCAAAGATAACCGCTTTGGTGAAGAGCCCGATGAATACGTTGCCAAGGCCCATGGCGATGCTGCTCAGGGCATCTTTTGGTTCATACATATTCTTTTTATCGATCGCTGTAAAAATGATTTCCAGCAATATCAGCAGTACAAATCCGGGAATGGCATATGTGATCAGGTCGGGAGGCATACGTGGTAACTTTCTGTTAGGGAAGTTAACGATTTTTACGGGGCTTCCCATGGGGAATTAAATCTAAAAATGCCGCGGGAAACTGTTCACGCCAAGCAAATAATGCAGCGCATAACAGGGAGTTAAAGCAAAAATGCCGCGGGAAACTTTTCCCCCGGCATTTTTAGATTTAAAAAAACAGCTACTATTTAAACGTTCTTTCAGCGCGACTTACAGCAGATGTGCCAAACCATCCCAGGATCCTTGTTTTACCGGAAGGAGTGGTATTATGAACATTACTTTTTACATTTTCCAGCACTTTGGCAAATAGTCCGCCGGAATTTACCTGGTTATTTACCTGGGTAAGGAAATCGTAACTGGGGTGGGTCAGGGAAAGCATTCTTACAATGGCCTTTTCATTTACCTGGTAAGGTTTGTCGTAATCCGTGATGCCCTCTCTTATCGGTAAAATAAAGGTGTTGCCATCAGATACGCCTTCATCGAAAGAACCGTCAATGGAGAAGTTGTCTTCCAGGCGTCTGAGGGTATCATTACGGTAAGAGCGGATCCAGTAATAGTCGGTTGCACCGGCCAGGTCTTTGGCGTGAAACTTTGCGTAGTAGCCTTCTTTACCGCTGATAGATTCCTCTTTTGTTTTGAATTCGTAAGAGATGGAATCTATTTTTGTTACCCTTTTGATACTATCGAACGCTTCAAATATTTCACCTTTCAGTTCTACATGCAGTTTGTACCCGTGGCCTATAACACCGATGGCTTTGGCGGAAGCATCGTAAGTGTATTTATTGTCTTTGAACACGAACGGATAAGAATCGCCGCTGGTAAGGTCAAACAGGGTAATCTTCGCGTCATCGATGATGGGAGCGGGGCTGTTATCTGTATAAGGTACCGACATGGTAAACTTGATGGTTTGTATACCTTTTTCATTGGTAATCCACGCATCCAGTACCGGGTAGGATATTCCTTTTGCAATGTCCAGGTCGATCTTGTCTTCGCAGGCGGTAAAACCTGCAGCAACAGCAAACAATATGAGGAATAATGACTTTTTCATCTGGTCTTGAATTTTGGACAATTAAAACTTGAAGTTATATGTGATACCGGGAATGATGGAACCTATGATAGACAGGCGTACTGCTTCCCGCTTGGTTGGGTCGTCGTCATTTTGTTTAAAGTAAATGGTATAGGCATTTCTGCGGCCATATACATTATACAGGGAGAACACCCATTCTCCTTTCCAGCGTTTCAGCTGTTTGCCTTTCAGCGTCATAGAGAGGTCCAGCCTGTGATATGCCGGCAGGCGGTAGTTATTGCGTTTTTCTGTACTGTTGTAAGGAATATCCCAGTCCTGGAATTCCAGCCTGTTGTCAGCGAAGGTGCCTGGTGTGCCGGAGGCAAATACCCAGTTGGCCGATAAGGAAGTACGTTTTGTGAGGGTATGCGTTAATACCAGGTTCAGGTTATGTGTGCGGTCGTACCGGTTCAGGAACCATTCATCCATACTGATGCCAATGGTTTTCCTTTCGGTGCGGGATAAAGTATAGCTTACCCAGCCTGTTGTTTTACCGATGTCTTTTTTCGCGTACACTTCCAATCCGTATGCGCGTCCCTGTGATGGCAGGAGATCTGCTTCGATCAACGGATTCAGCTGCAGGTTGGCGTTGTCGATGTAATCCAGCTGGTTATCTGTTGTTTTGTAGAATACTTCGGCAGAAAGTTCGTAAGCGTCGTTAGGCGCATTGTAGAAGTAGCCTGCAGTATATTGGTCAGACACCATTGGTTTGATATTATTAGTGCTGGGTGTCCAGATATCCAGCGGAGTAGGGGACGCCGTATTGGAGAGCTGGTGCATAAACTGTGTGGTTCTGCTATAGGCCAGCTTTACTGCATGCTGATCTGTAAATGCATAGCGTGCGCTCAGCCTGGGCTCAAAGTAATAGTAGCCCTTGATAAGATCATTGGAGCCGTATTCTTTACTTCCGATCAATGTTTTGCGGATACCTGGCGTGGTATCGTTGAAGTAGTAAGCAGTTCCCTTTCCTACAAACTGGTAGGCAGATAAACGGCCTCCGTACTGGATACCGAATTTCTTTGTGGGTTTCCATTCATGATCCAGATACACGGCCGACTCCAGTGCGTGCTGATCGGACAATTGTTTTACATGCTTAAGATCGCCTTCCGTGCTGGTACCTGTACCGGGTTTAAAGGTATAATAGATGCCTTGCACGCCGAAGTGCAGGGTGTTGGTGGAATTGATATAATAAGTGAAGGATGGTTTCAGCCCGTAGTTAATGATGTTGGAGGTCCAGTCGTACCCCTGTGCATCTTCATTGGCTCCTCTCTTTGAATCGTTGCTGAACTTCAGGCTATAATCATACTTACTATAATAAGTAGTGAGGTTCAGGAACAGGCGATTGGTGAAAACGTGGTTCCATCTCACCGTAGCAGTGCTGTTGCCCCAGTTCATATTTACATCTTTTCCAAAGCCGAAAACGTCCCTGCCGAAGTAGCCGCTAACAAATATGGAGTTGTTTTTATTGAATTTGTAATTGGCTTTGGCAGTGATGTCGTAGAAGTTGAGTTTGGTATCTTTCATATCTCCCTTAACAAAAGGTTTCATCAGCAGGTCTATATAAGATCTCCTGGCAGCCACTATAAAGGAGGATTTATCTTTTACAAGCGGGCCTTCTACAGACAGGCGGCTGAAGATATTACCGATACCGCCGTTCACATTGAAATCCTGGTTGTTACCGTCTTTCATGCGGATGTCCAGCACAGAAGAGGTTCTGCCGCCATATTCGGCCGGGAACCCGCCTTTGATCAGGTTCAGGCTTTTAACGGCGTCTGGGTTAAAAACGGAGAAGAAGCCGAGCATGTGGGTAGAGTTGTAAACAGGAGCTTCATCCAGCAGTATGAGGTTTTCATCGCTGTTACCCCCGCGTACGTTGAAGCCGGAAGCGCCTTCTCCCACGGTATTAACACCCGGAAGGGTCTGGATGGCCCGGAGTACGTCTACCTCGCCCATGAAAGTGGGCATCTTTTTCATTTGCTGTATATCCAGTTTATTGATACTGGTATTCAGGGTATTAACGGTCCTTTCCTGTTTCTGGCCATTCACCGTAACTGTGTTCAGCTGGCTACTGGTAGCTTCCATGCTAATGTCCAGGGTGATGTTCTTCTTCAGGTCAACCGTGGTTTTATAGGTACCATAGCCCATATAGGAGAACTGTAGTTCGTGTTCTCCGGCCGGAAGGGTAAGGGAATAAAAACCATACTGGTTGCTCACCGTACCCAGGCTGGTGCCGCTTTTTCCAATGGAGATGCCTACCAGGCTTTCCCCGTTCTTTTTGTCTTTTACATAGCCGCTTACAGTATATCGTTGCTGCTGTGCGTTAGTTGATTGTCCTGCCAGGATCATAAGGAGCAGTGACAGCAACATGGTTGCCTTAGTTTTCATAAAAGTCAGGTGCAGTTTTATAGAATGTCTTTTGTGTTTTTGTAGCATGCATATAAGACGTCGCAAAAATATATTACCCCTACGGGGATAAATTATTTTTTTACATCATAGTTGTGTTATAACATGCTTAAACGAAAAAAGGAAGGCTGAATGCCTTCCTTTTCAATAAATACGGGGCCCTCTTAGTCCAGGATGGCACAGTTAAACCCGAGCCGGGTCACAAAATCTATAATAGTTTGTTCTGCTAATGATTGAGGGCTTACAATACGTAATACTTTGTCACAGTCCTCGAGGTCTACGCTACAGGCATTTACGGTAAATTGTGCTGAAATGGCGCTGATAACATTGTTTCTATCCTGAACAGTTGTAATATTGGTACGGAATATTCCCAACATAAATGATAATTTTTTGAGTATTCGGAATATTTTTATGCAAATTTGCTGTTGTTATCCCATATAACTGTTACACGAGACGGATTATCAATTATACCAAACGGATTTTTTTATGGGCGTAGTTATTACTGATGATGCCAACCAGGTATTGCTTTCGGAAGAATTTCCTTCTGATTACCATAAGATCCGCTCCAGGGGGATGATTGAAGAAACCCAGGAACTGCATAAGGATTTTGGCTCTGCAACTGTGCACGAATACAATTTCGAAGGTACCAGTATTGCCTGTTGTAAGGCAGAAGTGTATGAGAATATCCATGTTTTTGCGGATTACGTGGAGCCACGGGTGATGATGCTGTTCATGGAACAGGGAGACATTACTACATCGCTGGGGGGCATTTCCGACAAGTTCAGGTTTTCCACACAGGAACATAACCTGATGTACAGTCCTGCCCAATCGGAGAATGTGGCCGTAAAGAAGCAGCGTGATATCCTTTTTTTCGGCATGAGCTTTACCACTTCCAGGTTCCTGGAGCTGGCGGAGAATAACGGGAGGGTGTTGGACGGGCTGGCCAATAATGTGGCTGGTAACAGGTCCGTTACGCTGGCTGAGAAATATAATCCCCGGATCACCCCGCGTATGCGGATGGTGATGGAAGAGGTACGCCAGTGCAAATTCCAGGGAGGATTGAAGAAGCTGTTTTTACAGTCGAAGGCCATAGAATTGCTGGCATTACAATGTGAGCAGATGGAAACAGTGAATGCAGTGGATACGCCTGTACGCAATAAGATCACCCGGCAGGATGTGGAAAAACTATATTATGCCAGAGACCTGGTATTGCAGCATATCCAGCGGCCGTTGAGCCTGGAGGAGCTGTCACGTAAAGCCGGATTGAATGAATTTAAACTGAAATCAGGCTTTAAGGCCATTTTTGATAACACGGTATTTGGTTATTTGAATGATCATCGCCTGGAACTGGCCAGGAAACTGATTGTTGACGGGAACTTGCCAATGTCGCTTATTGCAGAGCAGGCGGGATATTCCTCTCCGCAGCATTTCAGTACTGCCTTCCGCAAGAAATTCGGCGTAAGCCCCGGGAAAGTAAGGAGCTAAAAGAAAAGGAGCAACCCCGGTTGCTCCTTTTTTTATCCTGTTAATAAGCCAAAGTAAAGCGTTGTTTGATATGTGCCGGTTTCTCCAGTTCATCTACTAAGGCAACCGCATAATCGGCGGAAGAAATTTTGCTCTCTCCTTTATCATTGAACACCACCTGGTCTTTGCCCAAACGGAATTTGCCGGTACGTTCTCCTGGTTCTATCATCATGGCCGGGCTTATTACGGTCCAGTCCAGGCCGGTAGATTGTCTGATCACATGAAAAGCATCGCGGGTAGCGGAGGCTCCGCCTTTCCATTCTGCGGGAAATTCAGGTGTATCCAGCAATTGCACACCAGGAGCTATTTCCAGGCTACCGGCTCCGCTTACCGCAATAAGCCTTTTGATCCCAGCCGCTTTGGTAGCATTAATAATAGAGTTGATGGCTTTTACGTAGGTAGCCGAGTCGTGCGCGCTATAGGAGCTGATTACCGCTTCATTTCCTGCCAGCAGCGGGGTTAATTCCGCCTCGTTGGTAACATCTCCTTTTTTAACCGTCAGGTGTGGGTTGGTAACCGTTATTTTTTCAGGGTGACGAACAATAGCGGTGATTTCATGACCGCGGCTCAATGCTTCATTCAGGATGGCTGAGCCTATAAATCCGGATGCTCCGATGATGGCAACTTTCATGCTTTTAGATTTTTGTAGTGAATAATAATACAGCCTGCCTGTGCTGATTGTTTTAATTGTTATAAAAAATATTACAGTTATATAGATAAAAAATACAGATCGTTAATCTGTAATAAAAATAATTACAGTACAAAGATAGGAAGATATTTTAATTACCAACGCGAATTTTTTGCGGATTTTGTCTGACTCAGGATTATGATGATTTTACTGATTGTGTTTTTAGGACGGGGAGATGTAAGCGGATAAGGATAATCGCCTTCGGC
>NZ_DATCRD010000032.1:0-10435 GCF_036569185.1 Chitinophaga sp. | reverse complement strand
ACCAGCATTTACGAGGACTACAACGGGTTTATGTGGTTCGGTACTTATGATGGTATATGCTATTTACGAAGATCATGATGGCCGCAAATGGATCGGTAAATCACTTTTTCTGTCAGCTCAAAAACACTTAATGCCGTCATCTAATTGGTGGTAAGGGTTTAGGGAATACTATGCTATCATTATTGTAATCACTACTACTATTAGCGGCTGTTTTGTTATTCGGGATTAGCGTTATTAATTACGCCAAGCATTTTTGTCAATTGTTGTTTTCTTTTGTTTTGATAATCTTCATCATAGCGATTAATAAGAACAGGTAATAATTGTCTGTTAATTGCAGTAATGGTCAAAGCTTTTAAATTATTGTCTATTTTGCCTTCTAAAGCAAATTGTGCAAAGCCTGTTCCTATAATTGCGTTGTCTTGACCCAATAAAGAACTGCCACCCATTTCCTGCGAGGATGAAATGACGGCTTGCCGCAATAACGTTTCGTCAATATTATGGAATGACGAATCAGCCGAGTTTTTCATTGCGTTTTTTAACTGTTCCATTTGTTGCTGAATACTTGCCTCATCAATATTTGCACTTGAAACAATATATTCCTTGATTTTTGTAGTGTCCATTTCGTTCCAGTCAAAATATGGATATTGCCAACGTTCAATCAATTCCTTCAAATAGATAATTGGACTAAGTGATTTATTTGTAAGCCTCCATTCTCTGAATCCATACGCTGCATCGGAACCGTCATCACTTCCGAATGGTGCTGTTTCTTCAATGGGACTCCAATAAAAATCTTCGGGCATTAAGGCTTGTGCATGCGGGTGTGCGGTTTTTAGAGAGAATTCGAATTTGTCCATAATTTTTGTGGTGTCAAAGTTGAATTGATTATTGTCACGAACCTGGCTTGACTGTCTGGTAGTGCAACTGAATAAGGTAAAAATTATAAAGTAGGTTAAGGGTATAGGGTATTTCATAAAAAATAGCGCTAATAGTAAAGGATTACCCCTGCCACCAGTAAAAGAAGTCTTTTATCGGTGTCCGGTATTTAGTTCTTTTATTTCAAAATAACATTGCTCACAAATAACTTTTATGTTTGCAAACGCCATTGAATTGTCATTCCATTCCCCTTCTTTTTGCCTCACGTTTTCGCACTCGTTACACCAGGCCTGGAAGTCATCCTTATCTGAAAGCTCCATATCCTCAAAAGTTTCAAAGGCTTCTTGAAACCCCACTTTAGTCACCGGGTTGAGGTGCCTGCAAACAAATGCCCTTCTGCGATATTCGTGAGCACTACACTCAACATACTTGTCTTTGATGTTTTGTGCGGTCTCGTTGTCAACAAATTCAGTAATGACTAGGAAGATTTGTAGTTGTCCGTCGCTAACAGGTCTATAAGTCCCAATTCCATTTGTAAGTTTAGCTGCAATTGCGGTAAACTCCCAGGCTTCATACTCGTCACTTTGAAAATAGCCATTGGTCAGTTTGGCGAAATTTGACTTTTGGCCAAATTCTTTAATAAGCTTAGTCCTTTCCTTTACGTTGTCAAGCGTGTGGTTGTTGTCCCATGACCATTTCCAGGTGTTCGATTTTTCTGAAAAGCTTCCTGCTTCGAAGTATTTAAAGTTTAACTCTTTGTCTCCGGTTGAAAAGGTTAACAATCCTGTAGTTTGGCTATAAAACCAGTTCTCGTACCAATTCAAGTTGTATTCCTTTTGAAATTTGTTTTGCAAAATTTTCAGATCTTCAATACATTTTTCTGCAAAACTGTTGTAGTCTAAAGTGTCCAAAGCAGGTCTGGTTGTGTCATTAAAAAAAATCCGTCCAATGGTTTGGATATTGCGGAAATAGGGCAATAAAATTGCCGTCAGTTCAAATATAGCATAAAAACTGAAGGATATTCGTCTGCCGCATATTGCCCGATGGTATCAGGATGGATCGATGGTAGCACCCTTTTCCAAAAAAACATCAGCCTGCCCCAACACGCAACAATAATTTAACCGCCGGTTAATGTCTGGATCATACTTTGTACGTTCTTTTGAAAAACTCCGTACAAATGAGATCCTGGCTCTGGGTAATTGTTCTGCTCCCTTGCCTGGCTGCTACTGCTCAGCCGGAAAAGAAAAGGAATATTTTTATAATCACTACAGATGGCTTCCGCTGGCAGGAAGTATTTAACGGCGCCGATGCCAGGCTGCTGTCTGATCCGGACCTGGTGAAAGATACCGCGATCATGCGGCAGCTATACTGGGACGATTCAGCCGCCATCCGCCGGCAGAAATTAATGCCTTTTTTCTGGAATGTGATCGCAAAGCAGGGCTGCCTGTACGGCAACCGGCAATGGAATAACAAGGTGAACGTGCGGAACTTCTATAAGATCTCTTACCCCGGCTACAGCGAAATGCTGACCGGTTTTGCAGAAAGCCGCTTTGTGGCAAATGCGCCCATCGCCAACAGGAATACCAACGTGCTGGAATTCCTCAACCAGCAAAAGGATTACCAGGGTAAAGTAGTAGCCTTCAGCTCCTGGAACATCTTGCCCTATATCCTGAACGAACACCCGGGCGGCTTCTCCGTTAATGCCGGCTATGAGCCGCTGGAAGGGGAGGGCGACACCGCAGCAGCCGTAAACAGTGTGCAGGAATATATTACCGGTAAGGGGCGCACCCGCTACGATATGTTAACCTGGTTAAGTATGCAGCAGTATGTGGAACAGCACCACCCCAAAGTGGTGTTCCTGGGCCTCGGTGAAACAGATGAATGTGCCCACCGGGGACGTTATGACCTGTACCTGCAAAAAGCCGCTGATGTAGATCGTATGATCGGCGCGCTGTGGTATTATGTGCAAACCGATCCTTTTTATAAAGACAATACCACCTTTATTATCACTACCGACCATGGGAGAGGGAAGCACCCCGGCACCTGGCAAACGCATGGCTTCTGGGCTAAGGGTTCCGGTGAAATGTGGCTGGCGGTTATAGGTCCGGATATTGATCCCGCAGGGGAAATAAAGGAAGCGCAGCAGGTGTGGCAGCAGCAAATTGCAGCCACTATTTCAATATTGTTAGGAGAGCAGTTTGAGGCGGAGCATGCGGTGGCAAAACCTATGCAATTGAAATTAGGTGTGCGGAATGACAGCCTGTTATATCAAGGTTATCAGGCTAATCAAACCGCTGCGCAATAAGTTTAGCTTATACATACATCTCTGCCACAATAACCAGCAATATCCCATCAACGGATATAACATTATCTTACCTTGGAACAGTTTTACAGCACCTTGTCGGCCTTTGTTTCTTCTTCAAACGTGCTGTAACTTTCATGTGCTTTCGCATTGGGAACGCCAGCCGCTACGTTATTCAGGTGTTCTCTCCCGAGTGATACCAGGCCCGGGATCCCCAATTTATTATTTATATTGTTGATCATGTAATGTTCGCGTATGGGACTCATTGGGTCAATGCCGGTTTGTATGGCGTTCTTCACGCTTCCGGGAACATCAAATTGTTCACTTGCTTCGCTGTCATGCGTTTGAAGTATTTCCATCAGGTAAGTGGTTATCTGACTTAAGTATGTCACTGCGGTTTGCAGCTTCTCATGGTTCAGATAGTAATATGCATCGTCTGCATCTGCCTGGTCCTCAATATCGTTCAGCGCATCATTTACGCTTTTTTTAATCTCTTCATTGTATAGGTAGCTGTATTTCTCGGCAGTATCCATGCCCTTAGTTTTGAGATAGTTTTTCAGGTTTTGATTAATCTCTATAAGAAAGAATATTGGTCCCTTTGCCTGCTTAGCGCTGGTGGTTAATGAGTCAATGGCCTTACGATATAAAGACGCAATCTGATCGGTAGCGGTGAGGGGGGCTTCTTTCGTAGGGAGGGGGCGTCTTACGCTTTTTGCGGCATTTTCAATTTTTCCTGTGGCGGTTGTAAGTTCCTGCAAGCGCCTTGTAGCGTTGATGGCCGAAGTCAGGTCTTTGGCGATCGTATCTTCCAGTGGAAGTGTATTATGATAAACCGAACTTTCATCTTTCCGGATATCATCTGCTGCCACATCTGCCATATGCTCGTTTGCACTAAACCCTTCCAGCATACAATTCGCTCCCCAGCCCCAGTTCTGTATGGCTTCCTTGAAACGGGATTGAGTATGAATTTCTCCAATAAGATGTTTGAAGGGAGGCAGCATCGGGATATCACCAAATGTCCCTTTACGCACATTTTTCAGGTCCTCCTCATTTTTTATAAGATAGATCCCCTCTGCTAAAATGGCCTTTTCCGCTCTGGGATCGTCACCCTGAGCAGGGGATGTGACGTTGGTAGTGGGAGTTTTAATAACCAGTTGAACTGTTTTGGATGCAGGCACTGCACCCACCTCTGGAGGCTGAAAGGGAAAGCCGGACTGCTTTGGCGGATATGCTGCTTTCATCTTCCGGAACGACACAACAGCAGGCAAGGCGGTGCCGGCTGAATGAGGATTATGGGCCGCAGAAACATTGAGGGGATCAATACCGGCGCCTTTGGTATGGCTTTGAGGCATATCAGTAGGATAAGTGGTTAATAGTTTAGCAATTAATAAGTTACAACAAATAGTCGAACTGCCAAAATATCGCAGAACCACCGGTAATGGTTACATGTTAATCAGACGATGAGCACCCCGTGGATCAGATTATGTATATTCTCTTTAATATTATTTATATATATTACGAGAAAATATATATAAAACATGCGCCTCTTCAAAGAAGTTTACCGCGATGAGCATTCAACTACTACAACAGAAACATTCTATAATGCTAAGGATCAGACAACCGCGATCCTGGAAACTGCAAAAAGCGCCTCAGGTGAAAATGGCTTTCTAAGTGTTTATGAATATTCAGGAGAGAACTGCCGGGTAGTTAAATACAGCAATGAAACTAAAAGCTACGCTGCTTTTAAGGCCCAGGGGCATGCCATACTGGGAAAAAGTAACTGGCATTCCGTTGAGGAAGCATCTGCTATCCGCGAACTAAAGTTTGAAAAAGGCTTGCTGATCTCGGAGCATCATCACAATATCCACTATGGAACAAAAAACTCTTTGAGCTGCACCTACCAAAATGGTTTAAAGGTTTCTGAAACAAGAATCACTGAAGAGGGAACTATCCTGAGAACCGATTTCACCTATCAGAACGGAACATTGATGGCAAAGCTCAGTTTCACTAACAACCAGTTCACAGATCAAACCATTTATGTATACGGAAATAACCAGTTGCTAATAGAAGAGCAGAAATTTTGCAGGCATAACGACACGCAATATCTATCCTCACAAAAGAATTTCTTCTATAATGCCAAAAAGCAGGTTGAGAAAACCGAGTACTATGGCAGGTATGATTCAAAAATGCAGCTGTACAAAGTAGAGGAAGAGATCCGCCAGGGAAATGTGCTCACGAAAAAGAGTGCGCTTATAGCAAACGTAGAGATGGCGATCGGCTACTATGATATGGCCGCGCTGCACGATATGCTGAAAAAGGAAAATATGGAATGGGCGATTTCAATATTTGATAAAAAGTATTTTGAGACCGCCAGGTTTGAGGTCAGTAGCCGGACCATTGAAAATTATGATGACAAAGGGAATGTGATCGGGATCAAATACCTGCATCCCGATACCGGGGAAACGCATGGGAAGGTAGTTTTCCGCAATGAGTATAATGAGAAATCACTTTTAGAATTTACAATTTGTTATAGGATAACGGAGGAGGGTAAAATGGAGGAGAGCTATATTAAGAAGTTTTATTACCGTGATTAAGTTTAAGGCAGCATAATAAAAGTTACGCGGCCCTGCATAAACAGACGGCCGGAGAGGATAAAGGTTAAGCAGCGCACTAAACATCAGCATTCAGAATAGTCGGAAGAGAAAGTACCGTTCACCGCATATAATTTATCGATCCGGATCTCCGTTTGGTCGTCCAGCCTGATCCACTGCCTGCCATCGCGGTCAAAGATGCTTTCAATCATACCATTCGCGCGGGTAACGCCATTATCATCATACAGTATAGCTGCTTTCTTTTGCTGCTGAAAAAGTTCTGCTACCAGCGGGTAAAAGCTGCCGCCGGTTGGGATGGTTTCTCTTGTATCCATAATGGTAAATTTATATCCAAATGTACTGATTGTCTGCATTATTTACAGGCCAAGGTTAGCCCTGCATAACACTCACTATAGTTCCAAAACAGCTGCACATCTAACAGCTTGCGCTAAGCCGGAATTTTAGTGCCGGAAAGCTTCTTTGATTGTTTGGAAGCCAGGTCAAATTTTTCACGGTACTGCATAGGCGACATGCCCTCTTTACTTTTAAAGAAACGGCTAAAAGTCTGGATGTCGTCATACCCCAGCTCATAGGCAATTTCCTTGATGGACCGGTTGGAATAGTTGATCTGGCGCCTGGCATGGATCAGGATGCGGTCATGAATGATATTTAGCGGACTGCGTTTTGAGAAAACAGAAAAGAGATTGGAAAGTGTTTTTGGAGATTTATTGAGCTTGGATGCATAAAAGGCTACTTCATGCTCCCGGGTAAAATGTCTTTCCACCAGCCAGTAGAATTCCCTCACAATATCGCCCTGCCTTTTCTCCAGCTTATGGAAATCGGTGGTCCGTGTCAATATCCTTACAGAGAGAATGAGCATGCGTTTGAGGATTGCCTGCAGCATATCCTGTTGCAGCAGCTCATTCTTTTTCATCTCTGAGCAGAACATTTCCCAGGTCAATTCAAAATCCCGGGTATCATTCTCCTCCAAAGTTATTAAGGGTACACCGGAAGATCCAAAGAAGAGCAACCCTTTACTGCCAACCTCATTGTCGTGGTTCACAATACAATAAAAAGGCTGGTTGAAGCGGATCATCCTTGCGGATTCCAGTGCTATATGATCAATTTTGTGAAACTCGGTCAGGAAAATGATCTGGTTCTTTTTAAGTATATATGGGATCTTATCAATGGTAATATCCATTTGTTCCCCCACATTCCAGATAGCGGTCATATCCGTTGCTTTCACATCGGAGATCATCCCGGTGTTGCTGCTGTTAAGTTCCTGTACAGTTAGCCGCTCCTTGGTATTATTTACAAAAACCATAGGCTTTTTCTGTAAAGATAGCAGCTTATGGCTAACCGGGAAAGATAAGATCAATCTATTTGGAGCGGGGTAGCCACACCCGGTTCCAGGATCTGCAGCCGGTCTTTGATGCCAAGCACGCCAAAAGCCTCCAGTAAGCTGTTGTTGTTCTCTGTGTAATGTGACCAGCCTTCGGAATGCAAAGGGATCAGGGTGGCGTTTGGGAATGCATGAGCGGTATCTATTACATCATTATTGCCCATGGTTAAATTGAACGGCCCGCGCGGACGTGCAGCGCCCGCAAATACAAATATGTACCGTGGATCAATGCGCTCTCCAAGCTTTTCGATCTCGTTGTAATACACCGTATCGCCGGTTACATAAAGATCAAACACCTGGCTTCCGCTAACAGCAATATGAAAGCCAATCACCTCGCCTGTTATTTTGGTACTGCCCGCGGGACCATGGCGGGCCGGGGTAGCCGTGATCTTTATCCGGTCGCCGTTTGGCGCCACATATGTACGATGTTCCCGGGGTACAAGGCCTGTACTGTTTACACCGGTCTCCTTCAACCTTTCTGCCCCTGGTTTTGTGGTGATGGTAAGCTTTGCTTCCTTCAAAAATGCCCTTCCGGCGCCGTCCAGGTTATCAAAATGCTGGTCATGGCTCAAAAGAACAATGTCGATAGGTTTTTCGGGAAAAGCTGCAGGACCTTCAAATTTCTCCTGGGTGCTTCTTTCGTTAAGTACAAACTTGGTACCTGCGGGGTCAAGTGTCGGGTCTGTCATTAATCTTAATCCACCTATTTCAATAATTACGGTGGGGCCGCCCAGGTAGGTTGCCTGGAACGGTGCTGTATTGTTTGACATAATTTATTTGAATTAATGTTATGCTGAAGCCGGGTTAACTAATTTTAGATGGACTGGATCTGCCTGATCATCTGGTTAGTGAAGCCCCATTCATTGTCGTACCAGGCCATTACCTTCACCAGGTCTCCATCAACTACCCGGGTCATTTCCAGGTCAACGGTTGCGGCAAATGCGCTGCCGATAATATCAGTAGATACCAGCGGCTCGTCGGTTACAGCAAGCACTTTTTCATACCTGGAGGTCTTTGATTCCTCGATCAGGATGCTGTTGATCTCTTCCACTGAGGTAGCCCTTTCGGCAATGAAGGTGATGTCGGATATAGAGCCAACGGGTACGGGCACCCTTACTGCGATCCCGTCAAATTTTCCCGCATATTGAGGTAAGGCTTTTGTAGTGGCTATAGCAGCGCCGGTTGCAGCGGGGGCCAGGTTTATGCCTGCTGCCCTGCCCATGCGCGGCTCCCGTTTGGAGGGTGCATCAATAAGGGTTTGGGAGGCCGTATAGCCATGGGTGGTATTCAGGATGGCTTTTTTGATGCCAAGCCTGCGGCCCAATATCTCAATTACGGGACTAATGTTGTTGGTGGTACAGCTTGCGCAGGAGAAAACCGATACCTTGCCGTCTTCGGTGTTTACTCCATGCACTACGGTTGGGGTATCCTTGGTAGGACCGGAGATCACCACAAACTTTGCCCCTGCTGCCAGGTGTTTTTCAGCAGCGGCCATGTTGGTGAAGATGCCGGTGCTTTCAATTACTACGTCGGCCTGCACGGCTGCCCAGGGCAGGCTTTCGATATCTTTTATGCTGGTGTATTTTACGGGTTTCCCATCTACCAGAATGCTATCGCCTTCCACCCGCACTTCTTTCTGGTATTTACCGTAATTGCTGTCATATTTAAGGAGGTAAGCGGCGTTTTCGATGCTCATCAGGTCATTCACGGCCACTACCTGGAGGTCCTGCGTTTCTAAGATGATCTTTAATGCTGCCCGTCCTATACGTCCAAATCCGTTAATTGCTATTTTTTTCATGATTATAAAATTTAAGTCTTCGTTACTTTAATTTATCAGGGTTCAAAATTGTCAGGTCATTTTTTCTCAGTCAAACCATCCGGCTTATGCTGCTGCCCTTCCAGCTGCTTTCGCAGGTCGGTAAGCTGCTGCTCCAGCTGCCGGATATATTCATCCTTCGGTTCCAGGATGGTTTCTATTTCAGCGGCGGTATACCTGGGTGTGATGTGCTGGGAGCAGTTCCAGTCATACGCTTTAATGTGGAATAACATGATCCGCTCCGGCCTGAACTTATAGTCTTCGGGCTTCAGCTGATCAAAAAGAACCGGGTTTTCATTGATCTCCACAATTTCCGCTTCGGCATATATCTTTAATCTCGCCCGCAAAGGGTAGGATAGGAGGATCAGCGACACCTTCGCATTTTTGCTGATGTTACCCACTGAAATGTACTGGCGGTTACCGCTGAAATCAACAATACCAATGGTTGCCTCGTCAATCACTTTAATGAAGCCCCTGGGGCCCCCACGGTGCTGGATATACGGAAAGCCATTTTCCCCGAAGGAGGCCAGGTAAAAGCTGTCCATCTGGCTGATGAATTCCTTTTCTATCGGCGTCAGTCCGTCCACATAACTCCTATTTTCTACCCGCTGATAAGTATCCCGGCTGCCCAGTTTTTTCTGGATCTTTTTAATGACATCGGTAAAGGCGAGCTTTGAGTAGTTCATGGCAATAGGATTGATTTCACAGCACAAAGTTGCAGCAGAAACAATTGCCGGTGTTAGGCAGTAATTCCCTGAGTGTTAACAATTCTTCCTTATTCTCCGGAACAGCAGATCAGGGCCCCGTTAATAGTAATGCCCCCAAAAAGCTGGAAACTTTCTGAGGGCATTATATGCACATGATGCCTTTAACTCCCGCGAAGCATTGGCTTCAGGGGCCGGGCTTTTTACCCGTTATGTTTTTTAATTTCCATTTTTCAGGGTAAACTGGTAGCTGTCTTTTGCAGCCGGTATACCGCCGCCGGTGCTGATCTTCTTAGTAAGGGTAACCGGAGTGGTAACCGTTACATGAAATTTCCCTTTGCTGTCTTTTGTTACTTCCGCGGTGCCGCCGGATACGCTGTCATACAGTACAGCGCCGGTGTTTACTGCAGTGCCGATAGTACAGTCAATGTTGATGATCTTTGAAGTTGGGTTGGTTACCATGGATTCGGTAGTGCCCAGCGTGTACGTACCTTCTCCCAGGTTGCTGTAAAAGGTAATGGTAACAGCGCTGCCGGAAAATGCACCATAGTTGCCGCCATCGCCTGATGTGCTGACAACAATGGCTGTAATCGTTTTACCGTCAGAGGTCTGGGAGGATTGTGAGGAACCGCCTTTTACGTAAGCGTAATCCCCCAGTTTCCAGGAGGCTGCGTCGTCATTTGCCGGAGTTGGGTTATCGCCTTTGCCGCCGCAGGAAACCAGTATAGTGGCCAGGATAAGCGCTGA